>SBHJ01000148.1 GCA_006226465.1 Alphaproteobacteria bacterium
CGTTGTTGCCTGTTCGGAAATCTCGCGGAAGAACTGGATCCCGGTCCGCCAGGTCGCATTGCGGGCGACCTCGCGCACCGCCTTGGTCAGGGGCTTTGCTTCGAAGGCGGCGCGTTCTTCAGCGCTGATGGGCGCCGTTGCCCGGTCCCCTAGCGGCGGCACGGGGCGACCGAGCTTTTCCAGCGCCAGCATGCCGTAGAAACGATCGGGATAGGTCGCGGCCATTTCCCAATATCGCTGCGCTTCGGCTGCGTCTCCGGCGCGCTGACTCGCGAGGCCAGCCCAGTAAAACCCCTTGGAGCGGGTTTGCGGCGTTTGCGCGGCTGCACCATAGCGATAGAACAGGGGTGCGGCGGTCTTGCCATCGCCCCGGTCCCACAACGCCTTGGTCCCGCCCAACCACATCAGCGACGTATAATCGTCGCGCAATTTGTAGGACTGGGTGCGGATATCCGTTCCCGGCAAGAACAGATCGTCGACTGATGCGGCTATCCTGACGGCGGGGCCGGCACCCGCCCCACGGGCAATTCGCAGCATCTCGCCCACCATCGCTTCGGCATTGAATGGCAACGAGGCGAATTTTGGCCGATTGGCCAGGGTATCGATCGCCTGCGGCAGGCGGCCGTTCTTGCGATAGTAGCGAACCAGATTGTAGGTGAGCCCAGGATTCGACAGATCCTCGCGTGAAATTGCCAGCTGTTCATCCGCAGCAAAATCGTCAGACAGCAAGGTTATGCGCGTTTCGAACCTCGTCCTTGCTTCCAGCGGAACTCGGTCGATCAGCCGCTTTGCAGCCTCTGCTTCGCCTTGCCACAGCAAGGCATCAATCCGGGCAAGATGGTCTGCAGAAGAGAGTTGAGCACCGAACATGCCCAACAGATAGGCTTCGGACGGGCCGCTCATCTCGCCATTGCGCCAGGCAAGGCGCCCAACTTCAAGCGCATCGGAACGATTCAGCGACGCCAATGCCAAAGCATATCGTGCCCGGCCTGCATTGGTCAGCGGCGGGTTCCGATCGAAGAAGGCAATCAACGCCTGCGAAGTCGGGGCTTCGTTATCAAGCGCATTTTCGGCGCGGGTTCTGAGCAGACTTTCCCTCGGAAAACCGGGGTTTGCGAGGATAAACCCGGCGTAGGATTCGAAACCCAATCGATCATTGCTGACAAGGTAGTCCCAGCGATCCACTACCTGCGCCATTCCAGTCGGTTGCTGGGCGATCAAGGCGATACGAGCCTGGTCCCAACCGGCCGCGTCGTCAGCAATGGTTGCCGATGGGATAGCCAGGGTTGCACCGGTCAAAAGCAATAGATGTTTCATCTGATTGCGAAGCATGCTGGACATATTGCGTGACTGATCCTTATCAGGCGCTGAACTAGTTTCGCAATCTACCACAACACCCCCTGTTTGCCGTTACATTATGGGGGCATGAGAGGTGCCTAGGCAATGTTTTCCGGCTCAATTCCCGCTCTGGTGACTCCATTTCGCGGTGGAACGTTTGACGAGGCGGCCTATCGCAAGCTGATCGATTGGCAGATCGACAATGGATCGAACGGCCTGGTGCCCTGCGGAACCACGGGTGAGGCCTCGACTTTGTCGAACGCCGAGCATCACCGCGTGATCGAAGTTTGCATCGAACAGGCGGCTGGCCGGGTTCCCGTAATTGCGGGTTGCGGCAGCAATGACACGCGCAACGCACTGCTGCATATGAATTTCTCGAAAAAGGCCGGGGCCACTGCCGGGCTGTGCGTAGCGCCTTATTACAATCGCCCGAGCCAGGCCGGATTGATTGCTCATTTCAGCTTCCTTGCAGAAAACAGCGACTTGCCGATCGTACTTTACAACGTTCCTGCGCGTACTGTGACCGATATCGAGGATGAGACCGTGGTAGAACTGGTCAAGAAGTATCCGGACCGGATCGTCGCGATCAAGGATGCCAGCGGCGATTTGTCGCGTGTTGCCGACCACCGCATGGGCCTGTCGCGCGATTTCTGCCAACTTTCGGGCAACGATGAATTGTGGCTGCCGCATTCGGCAGCGGGGGGCAGGGGTTGTATTTCGGTCACTGCCAATGTTGCGCCTGCATTGTGTGCCGAATTCCAGCAGGCAATTGCGGCAAACGAGCTGAAGAAGGCTCGTGAACTCAACGATCGCCTGTTCCCGCTGCATTATGCCATGTTCAGCGATGCTTCGCCCGCACCGGTCAAGTATGCGCTGAGCCGGGTGCATGACTGGCTGACCGACGAGGTGCGCTTGCCGATTGTCCCCGCCAGCGAGGCCAGTCGCAAGGCGGTCGATGCCGCTCTGGAGCATGCAGGGCTCATTTAGCTGGCTTGGGAGACGAAATTGACTGCTCAGCGCGTCGAGATTTTCCTTCCCGAAAGCGAAATTGCAAGGCTGGAACAAGTCGTTGCACGGCATTGCCGCCGGTACTGGCGGGAAGAAATTCCTGGCAAGGACGAGAAGCTGACCTGCCTGGTGCAACAACGCTACACTGAGCGCCTGCTCGACGATCTCGAAACCGAATTCGGCCAGGTTCCACGGTTGTCGATAGTAGTTTCGCCGATCCTGGCCGCCATTCCGACGATTGCGGAAACCGTTGAATCGGAATTGCCAGACAGGCACCCCGTCCGGCAACGCACGGCATTGGAGCGCTGGTTTACCCGCGACCGGTTGAGTACCGACGAGCTTTATGAGGACATCGAGGATTCCCTGCGGCTGCGACCCAGCTTCGTCGCGACTGTATTGTTGTCAGCGCTAATTGCAGGGCTTGGCATGGTCAGTGGACAGGTTGCGGTCGTGATCGGAGCGATGGTGATTGCGCCCTTGCTCGGTCCAACAATGGGTTTGGCGATGGCGGCAACAGTAGGAGACGCCAGGCTTGGCCGCGCTGCTTTGTCTACGCTAGCATTCGGGACAATCCTGGGGCTGCTGGCTGGCATGTTGGTGGGTTGGGCAGTAGAAATTGATCCGGGCGTGACCGAACTGCGCAATCGCACCCTGGTGCACCCAGCCGACATTGCGCTGGCGTTGGCTTGCGGGGCGGCCGGTGTGCTGGCTTTCAGCCGCGGCACATCTCTCTCGCTGGTAGGCGTAATGATTGCGGTGGCCTTGGTTCCGCCGCTTTCTGCATGCGGTATATTTATTGCGGTCGGCGATCGAGACCTTGCGCTTGGTGCTGCCTATTTGTTCTTCACTAACCTGATTTGCGTGAACGTCGCCGGCATCGGCACTTTTCTATTGCAGGGACTTCCTCCGAGAAACTGGCGAATTACCGGCGGGATACTGGCGCTATGGCTATTCCTGCTCGCCCTGCTGGCTTCAGCGCTATTCGGGACATTTGGCCTCGGCGTGCTGCAATAGGCCAGGTTTTAGGTGCGCCCTTCAAACACTGTCGCGGCGATAGGCAATTCCTTCATTGCACCAAGTTCCACTTCGAAGGGATCGTTATCGAGCACGATAAAATCGGCCTTCTTGCCCGCAGCGAGCGAGCCGATCATGGCATCCATGCCAATCACCTGTGCCGCCTCGACGGTGATTGCGCGCAAGGCCTTTTCGCGGCCCAGCCGCTCCTCAGGTCCCCGTACCTTGCCATCCAGCCCTTCACGCGCCTGGGCAATCCAGGCCAGGTAGAACGGGTCGATCGGGGCCATGTTGAAATCCGAATGGAGCCCCAGCGGTACGCCGCTGCGCTCAAGCGAGCCGAGCCGGTTCATCAGCGCCGCACGGTCAGGACCGAAGCCGCGCTTGCCATAGGCATCGCCGAGCACACGGATATAATTCGGCTGAGCCGATACCATCAGCCCCATGCGCGCGATGCGCCGTGCCTGAGCCTCGGTGCAATAACCGAGATGCTCCAGCGTGATCGTTTGCCCGTTATGCGGCTTGAGCGCCGCAATACCATCGAGCACCGCATCAGCCCCTTCGTCGCCGTTGACATGGATGTGCAGCGAGAATCCCGCGTCCCAATATCGCACCAGCTGGCGGTGCAAATCCTGCGGCTCGGTCAGCCATTTGCCGATATGTCCGTCTGTGTAGCCGGGCGAACCCATCCGCATGTTCTGCGCGAAAAAGGCCCCATCGGCGAAGAGCTTTATCCTGCGGTCTAACCGAATGTTAGGCCCTGTGAACTTCTCGGCATTGCTCATCCAGCTGTCCAGATCATCGACTGCGTCCATGGCGGCAGCAATCGGCATCAGCATTACGCGCGCCGCCGAATCGGGAGCACCGAACGCCCGGGCGATCAGGCCCGCCTCGGTGTCGAACGGAGCGAAGATGCCGGTCGCCATATCCGAAGTGGTGGTAACGCCGCGCTCGCGCATCAATTGCTTGAGCCCAGCGAATCCGCTGGCGAGCTTCTCTGGCGAAAGCAGCACGGGCTGGAGCTTGGCCAGCGCGACGCCAAGTCCGGTTTCGGAGAACATGCCACGCTCGAAGCTGCTCTGCGCCGGGTCGGCACCCGCGGCGGCGATAGCGGCAGCAAATTTTCCTTGTGTTTCCAGCTCCATCCACTTGAGCGCAGCGCTGTTGGCATAGATGTCGTGGAAGCTGCGTTGCCACACCAGCACGGCACGATCGGGCGCGATACTATCCAGAATCTCGCGATTCATCGGCCCGTGGAACAGCTTGTGATGCCCCCAGCAAATCAAGGGATCGGTCCCGTCTTCGGCCACCAGCCGCGCGAGCCGTGCGCGATAGGCCTCCTGGCTCAACAAACTCTGCCAACGGCCCGAGGGAAGGTGCCACTCGTCCGGCGCGAGAAACGGCA
>SBHJ01000161.1 GCA_006226465.1 Alphaproteobacteria bacterium
ATTCCGCTTAGACTGTTCGGTCGGCGCAAAATGCAGCCGCGTGATGGCGCCGGCCACCTTGCGATTGATCTCCTCCGGCCAGGGCGAATAGATATCCCCGGTCCGCAATCCCGCCTCGACGTGGCCCACAGGGACGCGCTCGTAATAGGCGGCGAGCGAAGCTGCGAGTGTCGTTGTGGTGTCGCCATGCACAAGGACCAAATCTGGCGAGGCATCCGATAAAACTTCCTTCAATCCTTCCAGCACACCGCTGGTGATCTCGGACAGCCCCTGACCTGGTTTCATGAGGTCCAGATCATAGTCAGGCACGATTCCAAACAGGCTCAAGACCTGATCGAGCATTTCGCGATGTTGGGCGGTGACGCAGACACGCGCGTCGATCGAAGGCTCCGCCTGCAACGCCTTCACAACAGGCGCCATCTTGATGGCTTCGGGCCGCGTGCCAAAGATCAGCAGAACTTTGAAGTTTCGTGCCATCATTCGCTCTCAATTGTTCAGGCTTGCGCCTTGTTTGGGGGGTCGCGCAGGAGAAATGCCGCCGATCTCTGCCCGCAGCTCACGTATCTCGCGCCGCAATGCCTCGTACTCCTCCAGCTTGCGCGCCAAAAATCGCTTCGTGATGGCCGCTTTTTCGGCGACGCCTTTCGGTGTCAGGATGTATGCATAGCGTCGCTTATCCTCGGACGCGCTGAAATTTCCCAGCTTGACCAGGCCCCGTTCCACGAGGGCGCCCAATACATAATGCGCGCTGCCGGTACTGATCCCCACGGCATCAGCGAGCTCGCGTTGCGACATTTCGGGGTTTTCTTCCAGCAGCCGCAGGATGCGAAATCGCGCGTCCTCTTGCAGATCGGTTTGACGTCCAGCCATGGATGGTAAGGGGTAGGCAGGCTACCGCACGGTACCGGCGGCGCGCCGATCCCGCGGATCCCAAGCAGATTTGTGATCGGTGCGGTCAAGCATCGTTCAAGATTGAGCGATAGCATCGTGAAGGCTGCTTGCGAAGCCCCTATTGCCTCTTATCCAACCGGCCCGGCCAATTAATCTTTGATTCGCGGTGATATTTACGGCTCGCGACAGATTTGCAGTTGCGCACGCCCTCAATCATGGCCAATGACCAACGCCACAGCTTGCCATTTCGCGAGGGTCCAGCATTGGCGAATTCGGCCGACGGTAAAGTTTGGTTTCTTGCGCAGCTCAAGCCGAACTGCGCCAATATCGCGCGCCGCAATCTTGAGCGCCAGGGATTCGAAATCTTCCTGCCTTTCGAGGTCGAGACCCGTTTGCATGGGCGCCGACAGGCATTCGCAAAAGTGCCGCTATTCCCCGGCTATCTTTTCCTAGCGCTCGATCCGGAAACGTCGCCATGGCGCAAAGTCAATTCGACGCTTGGAATTGCCCGTTTGGTTTCGTTCGGGACGCATCCTGCCCCGGTACCGTACCATATCATCGATGAGCTGATGCGCCGCTGCGATGCCGCCGGCCGGCTGATTGAATTGCCTAAGATATGCCCCGGTGACCAGGTGCGGATCACTGGGGGGCCGTTATCCAGCTTTGTCGCGCAGGTTGAACGGATTGAGCCAAACAAGCGGGTGTGGCTGCTGATGGATATCATGGGAGGCAAGACCCAGGTCACCGTGGCGCAGGCCGATGTGCGTCTCGCAAGCTGAGCTCCCGAAACAGCTGCGGCACTTCCGATGATGTACCGCACGCTCACTCGCTTCGCGTTCTTCTTTGCGGCCCTCGCGATATTGGCAATGGCAAACCTGCCCGATCCCCCGCAAATTCCCGGAGAATTGTCGGACAAGGCGCAGCACATGCTCGCCTTTGCAGTATTGTCAGCCTTGGCGCGCGCCGCGTGGCCGGCCACTGCGGCATGGAAAATACTGGTGCTCCTCGCTGCGTTCGGGGCGATCGTCGAACTGCTCCAAGCTGCAGCAGGCCTTGGTCGCGATCCCAGCATGGCAGATTGGTTGGCAGATGTGGCCGCTATAGCGCTCGTTCTTATCGCGATCGCCGCCGCCAGAATATTTGTTGTCCAAGTGCGGAGATTCTTTCCGTCACTCGATTCCACCAAGTAGTGCAGGATGTTGCGCCGCAAGGAATGGGTCTATACCGGCCCTGAAGATTGCAGGGCACCCCTGCGAATTATGGAGTAGACATGAAGCGCCCACCCGTCTCGTTTGCGACCGCGCAAAAGGCGTCGGCCATGGGGTTGGGTGAACAATTCGCGTTCTACCTTTTTTGCGGTGTGGCACTCCCGGCGGTCATGTGGTCTGCGACGCGCGGCACTTCGCTGCTGGAACCGCTCGCGCAACGCACCGCCATAGAGCTTGCACTGGCAAATGCAGCCACATGCTACATCCTCACCCGGCTGCGCACTTATGCCAGGGCCCGGCTATTGTCCTATGTCCTGCCTGTGAACCTGGCAGTCTTTGGAACCGTAGCTGCCCTGAACAGCCTGGTGCGGCTCAATGTGTCGATTACACTTTTCCTGGCCTGCTTCGCCGCAACGATCGCGATCAGCTTTCTCGTGACCATGCGCATACGGCACGTGAACCCGAGACTGCTTCATTATATCGTCCCCGGCGGGGATAGTGGCAAGCTATCCGGACGACAGGGATTTGTCGATGCGCCCTCGATAAGCAAGATGCGCGACTTGGTGGAGGGCAACCAGGTTTCAGGGTCGATCATCGCGGACCTGCACCACGAACATCCGCCCGAATGGGAGCGCCTGCTGGCGAGGGCCGCGCTCAAGGGGATCCCGGTTTACCATTACCGGCTACTCGAAGAGGCGTTGACCGGCGAAGTGCGGATCAATCATCTGCGCGAGAATGAGCTTGGGTCACTGATCCCCAACCTGCCTTACCGGACCGCCAAGCGAGCTTTCGATATAGCCCTGGTGGTCCTTGTCGCGCCGCTGCTGCTTCCCGCATTGGCGCTGTTGGCCCTTGCCATTCGGATCGAATCCAACGGCCCGGCGATATTTATCCAGGAGCGTATCGGTTTTCGAGGCGAGACCTTCCGAATGTTCAAGTTCCGGACGATGGCGGTGCAGCAGGACACGGGCGATCCAGCTGCCCAGCTTGACCAGAAAATCACCAAGGACAATGATGCAAGGATCACGCGGATCGGGCGTTACCTGCGCAAGACCCGCATGGACGAGCTGCCGCAGGCATGGAACATCCTGATGGGCGATATGAGCTGGATCGGCCCGCGCCCCGAAGCGCGCGAGTTGGCGGATTGGTACGAAGCCGAAATTCCGTTCTACTCCTATCGCCATATCGTGCGCCCCGGCATTACCGGCTGGGCGCAGGTCAACCAGGGCCATGTCGCAGACCTCGATTCGGTAAAGGCCAAGCTCCGCTTCGATTTCTACTATGTGAAGAATCTGTCGCTGTGGCTGGACATATTGATCGCCCTCAAGACGCTGAGAGTGGTCGTGCAGGGGATTGGCGCGAAATGAGCGCACCGGGATTGGCAAAGTGAAAAAGGTCCTCGTTACTGGGAGCGCCGGCTTTATCGGCTACCACCTGTCACAGCTCTTGCTGGACGAGGGCTTCGCGGTCGTCGGATACGACGGCATGACCGATTATTACGACGTGCGCTTGAAGGAACGCCGCCACCAGATGCTGATGCAGAACCAGCATTTCAGCGCGCATGTCGGCATGCTCGAGCATTTCGACCGGCTGCACGACCTGGCGCTTGCCGAGCGGCCCGACATTATCGTCCACCTCGCCGCCCAGGCGGGGGTGCGTTACAGCCTCGAGAACCCGCGGGCCTATGTCGAGGCAAACCTGGTTGGCACCTTCAACGTCATGGAATGCGCGCGCGAACTGGCGGTTGAGCACCTGCTGATGGCCTCGACCAGCTCGGTATACGGCGCAAATGAAGACATGCCGTTTGACGAGCGCGAGAAATGCGACACCCCATTGACGTTTTACGCGGCGACCAAGAAGGCGAACGAGGCGATGGGCCATTCCTACGCCCATTTGTGGAATTTGCCGACCACCATGTTCCGTTTCTTCACGGTCTATGGGCCGTGGGGGCGACCCGACATGGCGCTGTTCAAATTCACCAAGGGGATCCTCGAAGGCGCCCCGATCGACATTTACAACAATGGCGAAATGTATCGCGATTTCACTTTCGTCACCGACCTTGTGCGCGGGATTCGCCTGCTGATCGACACACCGCCGCTTCGGCCGGAAAGGGCAGACGACATCGCGCCTTACGACAGCCTTTCGCCCGCGGCACCATTCCGGGCGGTCAATATCGGCAATAGCGACAAGGTTCGCTTGATGGATTTTGTCGAGGCGATCGAAGCGGAATGCGGCCGTGAGGCGGTGAAGAACTTCATGCCGATGCAGAAGGGTGATGTCCCCGCGACCTGGGCCGATGCGACCTTGCTCAAGCAGCTAACCGGCTATGCCCCGAAGACCGACGTCAAGGAAGGCATCCGCCAATTTGTCGCCTGGTACCGCGACTATTACGCGGTCTGATGGCTGCTTAGCCCTCCGGGGAATCAGCGGCCTCTTCTCCGGTTGAACCAGCGGAAGGCACAGCTTCGCCTGGCAGTGTTCCCTGCCGTTCGCGCTCAAGCCGCTCCATATAGTCGCGCTCGATCTGTTCAACCCGCGCCTGTTCGGCGGCGGCATCTTCATCGATAGTCGAAAGGCGTTCGGCCCGCGCCACCTCGATCAGCTGCCCAAAACGGACACTCGAAGCCCCTTCGCGATCGGCATAGGCATCCTCGATCATCTG
>SBHJ01000307.1 GCA_006226465.1 Alphaproteobacteria bacterium
CGAGGCCAAGAAGTTCGGCGAACAATATGCCGCTTTCGAAGCGGTTCCGGGCGCCTTCATCAACCCGGACCTGACCATGGGCGAAAACATCGCCGATCTGGCAGGCGTACTGGTGGCCTATGACGCCTATCACAAATCGCTGAATGGCCAGGAAGCCCCGGTGATCGACGGCCTGACCGGCGACCAGCGCTTCTTCCTCGCCTACGCGCAGGTGTGGAAGAGCAAGGCTCGAGAAGACTCGATCCGCAACCAGGTCACAACCGATCCGCACAGCCCGGCGCGCTATCGCACGATCGCCCCGCTGCGCAATGTCGATGCCTGGTACGAAGCCTTTGGCGTTGGTCCGGATTCGAAAATGTATATTGCGCCGGAAAATCGCGTGCGGATCTGGTAATTTCCTGATGGCGGGGAGGCATTGCGCTTCCCCGCCTATCTTCCTCAGACTTCACGCAATTAATAGCTAAATCATGGTTGAGCTATTGCGAAATTGAAACGACCCTACAGGAAAAATTAAGTGCACACGGACCGGCAATTCACGCATGCGGAAGCCCTCTTCGTACGTGTCTTCCCGCCGAGCCTTTGGGTCGCATCAGGGTCGCAGCCCGAGATTCCGTACGATGGGCAGCGTGAGCGGTCGTCGCCTCGGCCTTCGGCTTGCGAGCGCTGCCCGACTTCGTTCTCCGCTCCGAAGAGCGTCGCGATATCGGCTGCCCCCCTTTGCGTTACCTGGCAGAACTGGTTGCATGTGCAGCCGAGCCGCTGTTCATGTCGCGCCCATTCCAATTGAACTAACCAACGGTGCATGCCCTGCCCACGCACCCATAGACGAGGACTGACTATGAAAACCCGCTTCAAGCTCGCCACGGCGGCCACTGCACTGCTTTCGGCCAGCCTGCTGCCACTACAGCCGGCCATTGCCAAATCGACCGCCGACAGGTCGGGCGAATCTGCGCATGACAGCGCGATCACCTACTTTGCCAATGACAGCGTGCTGCCATTTCACGCACCCGACTTCACCAGGTTCGACGACAGCGATTACCTCCCGGTCTTCAAGGCCGCGATGAAGGTGCACAAGGGCGAGGTTGAGCGGATCAAGAACAATCCAGAAGCGCCTACGTTTGAAAACACGATTGTCGCTCTTGAAACCTCGGGCCGGATGCTCGGGCGCGTAGGCAACGTCTTCTTCGCCCTGACGGGCGCAAATACCAACGACGCGCGCGATGCCATTGCCAGCGAGATCGGCCCCATACTCGCCGCGCATACCGACAGCATCGCACTCGATCCGGCGCTGTTTGCCCGGGTCAAGGCGGTCTATGACAGCCGCGCTTCGCTGACGATGAACGTCGAAGAGGCCAAGCTGCTTGAAGACACCTATGAAGGCATGGTCCACGCCGGTGCCATGCTAACGCCCGAGCAGAAGGAGCAGGTCAAGTCGATCAACTCGCAACTTTCGACCCTGACCACGCAGTTCAGCCAGAAGGTTCGCCAGGCGACGGTCGAGAATGCGCTGATCGTCGATACGCGCGAGGAACTGGCTGGTCTTTCCGATGCCGAGATCGATTCCGCCGCCAAGCTTGCTGCTGACAAGGGACAGGAAGGCAAGTTCGCAATCGCGCTGCAGAATACCACCCGCCACCCGCTCAATCCTGCACTGGAAAACCGCGCCACGCGCGAGAAACTGTTCTGGAACAGCTATCACCGCGCGGATTCCGGCGACGCGAACGACACCCGCCTGCTGCTGGCAAAGATTGCTACGCTGCGGGCGCAAAAGGCGGCCCTGTTCGGCCAACCCGATTGGGCCAGCTATACGATGTGGGATCGCATGGCGAAGAATCCCAAGACGGCGATCGGCTTCATGGAACAGATGGTTCCCGCGCTCGCCGCAGCGCAACGCCGCGATGCGGCCGAACTCAACGCGCGTATTGCTGCCGATGGCGGCAATTTTACCGTCACTCCATGGGATTGGAACGTCTATGCCGAGAAGGTGAAGGCAGAAAAATTCGCCTTCGATGCAAACCAGGTTAAGCCCTATTTCCAGCTCGATCGTGTGCTGGAGGACGGCGTATTCTTTGCCGCCAACAAGCTCTACGGCCTCAGCTTCAAGCGTCGTAACGATATCCCGGTCTATCACCCCGACGTGCGGACCTACACTGTGATCGACCGCAATGGATCGGAACTGGGCCTGTTCTATTTCGACCCGTTCCAGCGTCCCTCCAAACGTGGCGGCGCGTGGATGGGCAACTTCGTCGACCAGAGCTATCGCTATGGCCACAAGCCGGTGGTCTACAACGTCCTCAATATCCCCAAGGCACCCGAAGGCGAGGTCCAACTGGTCGATTTCGACAATGTTGAAACCACTTTCCACGAATTCGGCCACGCGCTGCACGGCCTGTTCGCCGACCAGCAATTCGCGTCGCTTTCGGGCTCGGCCACGGCGCGCGACTTCGTCGAATACCCCAGCCAGGTGAACGAGGTCTGGGCCTCCGATCCCGAAGTGCTGCGCAATTATGCCCAACACTACCAGACCGGCGAGACGATCCCGCTGGAAATGGTCGAAAAGGTCCAGGCCACGGCCAAGTTCAACCAGGGCTATGACTTCGGCGAAACGGTCGAGGCGGCCCTGCTCGACATGAAGTGGCACGCGTTGAGCGCGGAGGAAGCCGCAGCAATCGACACGGTAGAAAAGGTCGATGCCTTTGAGCGCAAGTCGCTGAAGGATCTTGGCCTTGAGATAGACCTGGTGCCGCCGCGCTATCGCAGCAGCTATTTCAACCACATCTTCTCCAGCTCGACCGGATATTCGGCGGGATACTACAGCTATCTGTGGACCGAGATGCTCGACAAGGACAGCCGCAAATGGCTGAGCGACAACGGTGGGCTGACCCGCGCAAACGGCGACCATCTCCGCGCAACGGTGCTGAGCCGGGGCGGGACGATGGACTATTTCGAAATGTACCGGAACTTTGCCGGGCGCGAACCCGACGTCACGCCCCTGCTTGAATCGCACGGGCTGGTAGAAGAAGGCGAATAGGAATTGCTGGCGGGGCTAGCCCCCGCCGGTAACCAGAGCCCGCGCGCCCGGCTCGCCCAGCCAGCGCGCGGCGACGCCCCAGACTTCGATGATATTGCCGACCGACAACGCCTCTTCCGGCGGCCCGTCGGCATGCACACGGCCCTGGTTGAGCACGATCACCCGGTCGGCATGGTTCATCGCCAGCGCCAGGTCGTGCAGCACCATCACCACACCGCGCCCCATCCCTGCCGCTGCACGCAGGCTCGCAAGCACCTCCAGCTGGTGGTAAAAATCGAGGGCAGCGAGCGGCTCGTCGGCCAGCACCCATTGCGGATCGCCCGCGAACACCCGTGCCAGCAGGGCGCGAGCCCGCTCTCCCCCCGAAAGGGTCGAGACCGGTCGACCTGCCAGTTCGGCCAGATGGGTCGCTTCAAGCGCGCCTTCGATTTGCACAGTGCCCTCGTCACCGTGCGGCAAGCGCCCCAGCGCCACGAGGTTGCGGACCGACAGGTCCCAAGCCACCTCGCCTATCTGCGGGAGAAAGCCGATCTGCTTTGCTCGTTCGCGCAAATCGACGCGTGCCAGCTCCGTGCCGTCGAACGTGACTTCGCCGCTGGCGGGTTCGAGCAATCCGACTAGCGCCATCAGCAGGCTCGACTTGCCCGCGCCATTGGGGCCGCAGATCGCGGCGATCTCTCCTGGACGCAGTTCTGCGCTGACGCAATCGAGCACCCGCGCCCCGCCCCGCTCCACTACCACGCCTTTCACTGCCAGGGTCATAGCGCCTCTCTCCGCATCCGGAGCAGCAGCCACAGGAAGAATGGCGCGCCGATCAAGCTAAGGGCAATGCCCAGCCGCAGCTCGGTAACCAAGGGCAATATCCGCACCACGCTGTCGGCCACCAGCACCAACAGCGCACCGGCCAGGGCACTGGGCAAGATCAGGCTCGATGGCAGCCGGTCGGTCAACGGACGCACAAGATGCGGTACGATCAGGCCGACAAAGCCGATGATCCCGGCCACCGCCACGCTCGCCCCTACCGTCAACCCAACCCCGCAGACCAGCAGCCAAAGCAGCGCGCGCATATCGACGCCGAGCGAGCGAGCGGCCTCGCCGCCCAATGTCAGTGCATCGAGTGACCGTGCCGTGGCCGCCAGAAGTCCGATCCCAAGCACGACCAGCGGCGCTGCAATCCACACCTCACGCCAGCTGCGATCGGTCAGCGCGCCGTTGAGCCACATCACGATCTCGCTCATGGCAAAGGCGCTGGGCGATAGCGTGATCGCCAGCGCTGTGAGCGATCCGGCAAGACTGGCGATCATCAGGCCCGCGAGCGTGAACAGCGCGATACCTGCCGAGCGACCTGCGATGAGGGCGAGCATGGCCATGCCCAGCCCGGCCCCGGCCAGCGCGGAAAGCGGCAATAGCCACGCGCTTGCTGCAATTCCGAACCACAGGCTCGCCACGGCACCCAGAGCTGCCATGGGTGCGATCCCGAACAGGCCCGGATCGGCCAGCGGATTGCGCAGGTAACCCTGCATCGCCGCCCCGGCAGCGCCCAGCCCAGCCCCAACCACCGCCGCCAGCACCGCGCGCGGCAGGCGCAGCTCCATCAGGATCAAGGTGGCATTGGGGGTTTCGGCCGGATCGAGCCACACCCGCCCGGCCATCAGCGAAAGCGGGAATGCTAGCGCCAATAGCGCGCCGAAGATCAACGCTGCGCGGTTCACAGCATGCTCCGACGGAT
>SBHJ01000229.1 GCA_006226465.1 Alphaproteobacteria bacterium
CCGATATCGGATCGCTATGGCGTGCAGATCATCGACGATGGCGGCAAGAAGGTTGGCTATATCAACCTGCGCACCTTCATCGTCAGTTCGGCCTCCAGCGAATTGCGCAATGCGTTCCAGCAATTCAAGGCGCAGGGCGTTAGCGAGCTGATCATCGATCTGCGCTACAATGGCGGCGGCCTGGTCAGCGTGGCCGAAGTTTTCGGCGACCTGATGGGCGCCGGAAAGGTTGGTCAGGTCTTCAGCCGCACCGTGTTGCGTCAATCCAAATCCAGCGAAAATTCGACCAGGCTGTTCCAAAGCGAGGCAAATTCGATCGCGCCCACCAAAGTGGCCTTCATCGGCCGCGACGGGACTGCTTCCGCCAGCGAATTGCTCGCCAACAGCATGATCCCCTATCTCGGCACCAATACTGCACTGGTTGGCACCAACACCTATGGCAAACCGGTAGGACAATTCGGCTTCGATCAGGCAACTTGCGACGACCGATTGCGCGCGGTCGCGTTCAAGACCACCAATCGCGATGACCAGGGCGAATATTTCACTGGGCTTGCCAGTGTCTTCCCCAACACTTGCAGCGCGAGCGACGACATCTCCAAACCGCTGGGCGATCCTGCCGAAGCATCGATCGCGGTGGCGCTCGATTTCCTCGCCGGGCGCAGTTGCAGCGCGATCAGTGGCTCCGCGGCCCGCACCGCCCAGGCAATCGGGGCCAAGCGGGAGCTACTCCAGCCTGATCGACCCAACGCGGCGCAATATCAGATCCCCGGCCTGTTCTGACCAGAAACCGAGCCTGACATTCAGACCCCGCCCGGACCTGCTTCGAATGCCGGGATTGCTCCCAGCTCCAGCCAGTGCTGCTTGCTCTTGGTGTAGATATTCATCGCGGGCGTGAGCGAGGACGTATCGTCGAGCGTCCCGGCCTTGATCCACACCATGCCCGGAGCATTCTCGACCAGGCTGAACAGGGGAGATCCGCAGTCGGGGCAAAACTGGCGTTGCACTCGCCCGCCGGTATCGCCCTTGTCATCGTAAGTCTTGAGGCTGCCGGTTACGTTCACCGTCCCTTCCGGCACGCCGACAATGAAGGAGAACGAGCTGCCGGCCTGTCGCTGGCAGTTCTTGCAGTGGCAATTGAGGCAAACGGTCGGATCGACCGTTAGCTCGTAACGCACTTGCCCGCATAGGCATCCGCCGGTCATTCCCATAGCGCCCTCCTCAAATCCCCAACACCAATGGTTTTCACGCGTTGCTCTCTTCGCCGCGGGTAAAAAGGAAAGCGAGGAAACCGGCCGCAAACATCATGTCGCCTACCAGGATCCCGGCGGTCAGCCTGCTGCCGCTTTCGCCGAAGGCTTCGGGCGCGAGCAGTGCCACTACCCCGATCTTGCCCAATACGCCTGCCCACAACACCGGGGCAAAGCGCAGCGGATCGCGCGCCACCAGATAATAGATCACGCCGAATGCGAAGACGAGCAGCCCCACGATCCGCGCGTCGATAGTCGCCGCTGGGCTGACCATGCCGGCAAGGCCAATCAGCAGGTTGAAGGCGCAGGCCGCCCAGAAGAAGGCGCGCCAGCCGGTCGGCATCGAATTGTCTGTTGCCATTATGGATTCTCCTCGCCCCTGAAAGGATGGTTGCCGGTGTAGCCGCAGCCGGTCAACATTGTCTCGCCTAAAGTGACGGTGGCGGTGAAGGGGTAAATGCGGTCGCTCATCCCGTCGCTGCAATCACCGGGGGTCACCGCAACCTGCAGTGCCTGCCCATCGAGCGTGCCGGAAAAGCCCAGTCCGCCGTTCCCGGAGAAACGGATAACCGCAGCGGTGGAACCGCCGATGTTCTCTGGCGTGGTATAGGTCAGCATGCCGCCCGATATCGTCATGCCCCAGAACGGCTCTGTGCCGGTTAGCTTGATCGTCTCGGCTTCACCGATCCCGTCATATCTTTCGACCTCACCCGGCTTTGGCTGAGAGCCGGTGCCGCATGCGGCAAGCAAAAAGGTCAGGCCGAGACCGGCGAATTGTGCGACTTTCTTCATCACCGCGCATCCTGAACGCTGGACCGGGTGCAGGCAAGCAGGATGGTGAAGTTCCCGTCCCTATTCGGCCTTACCCCGGGCCTCCTCCACCGCAGCAACGAAGGGCGCGTAGTCGAGATAGTCACGATGGTGGATGACCTTGCTGCCTTCCACAGTCAGCACGATCACCATCGGCGTAGTGCTATCGACAATGGTCCCGTCGCCCAGGTCAAGTCCCCAAGTGAGCTCGCCTTCATAGAGCGCGACGTTGCCGGAAACCAACCGGCGGGTGGCGGCAAATTCCATGTGCGTGAGGTTGGAATAGCCTTCGCGGAAACGCTTCATCATCGCCGCGCTGCCTTCCGAAGTAATGTCGCCAAACACATGCGTCGCCGTCGGATCGCGGAAGTCCGTCTGATCGGTGATCAAGGTTTCAAGTGTGTCCCAGTCGCGCCCGATATAGGCCGCGAAATAGGCATCTGCGATCTCCGCAGTCACCTGCCCCGCTTCGGCATAAGCGTCAGCACCAGACGTCTCTGCTCTCAACGCGACCGGAGCTGCGATCGCGCAAGCTCCAAACAAGGCAACGGCGATCAAGTTTCGCATAGAAGTCCCCCCAAATTTCATATGCCCCGCCCCAACACCCTAGGCTCTGCCGCGCTAGGCGAGATCGACCAACGTCAACTGCATTCGACCAAAGTCTGCGCCAATTGCGAGGCGACGATGCTGGATGCCGCGAACCACGGCACCGGCTAAGCTCGGCATGAAGGGTGGGAAAGTCCGGAACAATCGGCTAACGACCCCGCGCAATCCTGCAAGCCGAGCGAGAAGCCCCAGCGAGAGACCTATGTCCGACAGCGACGAAGACTATGTGTACGACGAAGAGAGTGGTGAGTGGATGCCCGCTTCCGAACTCGCCGCAAAGCAGGCTGCGGCCGATACGGTCGAGGTGCGCGACGCGGTCGGCAACCTGTTGGCTGATGGCGACCAGGTCACGCTGATCAAGGACCTTGAGGTCAAGGGCGCAGGCCAGACGCTGAAGCAGGGCACGCTGATCAAGTCGATCCGGCTGACCGGCGACCCGCAGGAAATCGACTGCAAATATCCCGGCATCAAGGGGCTGGTGCTGCGCGCGGAGTTCGTGCGCAAGCGGTAAACCGCGCCGGGCCGGATTGCTGCCCGGCCCGAAGCGGCGCAGCGAAGACCCCGAAATCCTACACGATGGAACACATGGAACACGGTCCAGGGGCAAAAAGCGCCATTGTGTGACTGTGGGGCGCAAAAGTGTGACTGTGCGCCCCGGACTGTCACTTTGACCGCGCCATCTGCGACCTTGCGCGAGCAATGCGTGACGCGCGCTGGGCCATTGTGTCAACGTTCGGAGGCGCATGTGTGACCTCCTTGGCAAGCAAGGGATGCACCTGTGTGCGGGCGCGGCGGGCGGCGGCCCTGGCGCGTGCCGCATCCGCCATCGCAAATTCCCAGAACTCGGCGAACTTGGGTGCCCGCGCGCGCAGGCGATAGGCCGCCTCGCGGCTCATGCCGACACTTCGCGCGGCAGGCGCTACCTTGCCGCTGCTGGCGAGCGCCTTGAGGAATGCGGTCGCTTTCTCGCCGGTCCAGCGGGAGCGATCGGGGGTGGGGTGTCCGGGTGGTGTGCTCATCCGGCAAGATTAGGCAGAAACCCATGGTGTAGGAAATGGTCTGGTCGCCCCAGCGACCTGAAGCGCACCAGAATGAATAGTCGCGCACCCGGCCTATGCAAGGAAGGCCAAGTGAGCGGAAGCACCCCCCGGCGAATTGATGCGGCGTCTGGCGCGAAAGCGCCTAGGGTGCCGCCGGGGCATTCCGTCCCGATTGGAACAGGTCATGGCCAAAGGCCAGCGAAAGAAGAGCCGCGAAGCGCGAAAACCCAAGGCAGACAAGGGACCCAAACAGAACGCCAGCCAGCCCAGCCTGAAACCAGGCGCGATCAGGGGGCTGGAGAATATGAAGAACGGCTAGCGCCGCTCAAGCAAGCGGCAAAGTGCCGCTGGAACTGCCCCCAGGCTACATCACATCACCTTGTCGGGGCGTGGATCGTGGCCGTGGCGATCGGCCTTGCCGAAGTGCCGGTCGAGCCGCTGGGCTAGCGTGTTCGCCGCCTTGCGCGCGGCGGTATCGACATCGCTGGCATGTTCGGTCACGCCAATGGCCCTACCGCCCGCCGGGCGCGCTTCGATTGTGCAGGATTTGTCATCCGCGCCATGCTTGGGACCGTTTTCGTCCCGCACGTGGATTTCGATCCGCGTCAGTCGTTCCTCGAACCGATCGAGCTTCTCGCGGACCGCCGCCTCGATCCGCCCGGCGACGTTCTCCGTTCCCATGACGCTGCTGTCGGAATTGAACTGGACCTGCATCGGGTGCTCCTCTCGGTTGGGGTTCTCTCAGCTACCGAGATGGGGATGATCGGGCGGGATGGAAGGGGCCAAGGCAGGGCAGCGCCGCCGTTCGCGACGCGCGAGCGACTATGCCGCTGCGGGCGAGCGCCTTGAGGAGTGCGGTCGCCTTTTCGCCGGTCCAGCGGGTTCTGTCGGGGGTTTTGTCCATCCGACAGGGTTACACACAAAGCTATCGTGTAGGAAATGCCTCGGTCGCTCCAGCGACCGCAAGGCCGACTGGCCGCCCGAGCCTATGCGAGGATAGCCAAGTGAGCGGAGGCGAACGCCGGCGCTTGAGGCCAAACAAACAAAACG
>SBHJ01000095.1 GCA_006226465.1 Alphaproteobacteria bacterium
GATGTCGATGCGCTCGTATTCGTTCATGGGAGACGGAGGAGCAATTGTGTCGTTGTCGTCGTTCAAAACGGGCCCGATCTGGTCAGTTATGGATTATGGTTGAGTTGGGCATAGTTGTAGGGATTGCGGCCCAGTTTAACCACCTTGGCGCGGAACAAAGCGGGGTCAGGTGACGCTTTTTCCACATAAAGCACCATGTCGGATGAATGGCATATTCAATGCGCATTCAGCCGCGCGAAACTAGCTAGCAATTGCAAATTGCATTGAGGCAGTCCATTGCGCAGGGCAACAGGAAATTCTTGCGCCCATGTGGTGCTATCTAACACTTCCAGGAGAGAGTACATGCGTTTTTTCGTTGCTGACAGGCGGGCAGGCGGCAAGCGTGGATCACACGTTGTGTTGGCGATCGCGCTTGCCATGGGCGCGACTTTGACAAGCGGTTTGGTGGCTGAACCGGCATTCGCTGCAAAGAAGGACAAGAATGCCCCGAAGCCTCAGTTCTCAAAAGAGTTCATCGCGGCATTCAAGCCGATGCAGGATGGCTTGAACGCCGATCCGGTTGATGTTGCAGCAATGTCGGCACTGGTCCCTGGCGTAGTCGCAATCTCGGTTTCGCCCGACGAAAAGCTTGCGACCGGCAATGCGGTTTACAGCATCGGGGTCAAAGCGAACGATTACGCGATGCAGTTCAAGGGTATGACCCTGATGATCGAGAGCGGAAAGCTCGCGCCCGAACAGCTCGGACAGTTCAACTTTGCCGCATATCAGCTCGCCAATGCTTTGAAGCGCTATCCCGAATCGCGCCACTATTTGCAGAGTGCAATCGATGCAAATTATAGCAGTGATACAGTTTCAGCGGCTGCGATGCAGATCGCCATGGCGGAATCGTACATTTCCGAAAATCGCATCGGCGATGGGATCCAGTACATCTTGACTGCGATCAACAAGCAGAAGGAAACTGGCCAGGCAGTGGACGAAACATGGTACCGCCGCGGACTGAGCGTCGCCTACAACAACGAATTGCCTGCAGTTTACGATATCGCGACTGCATGGGTTGGCGATTATCCTTCCAAGGTAAACTGGCGTGATTCAATCAACATCGCTCGCAATCTCAACACCTTTGAGCCGCCGGAGTTGCTTGACCTGATGCGCCTGTCTTTCACCCTTGGAACGATGGAGAACAAGCAGGAATACATCGATTATATCGAGGCTGCCGACGCTCGCCGCTTGCCGAAGGAAGTCGAAACCCTGATCAATCAGGCTTATAGCTCAGGGAAGGTCAGCAAGGATGATATCTTTGTTGCCGACACGCTGAAGCTGGCCAGTGGCCGAATTGCCGCCGACCGTGCCGATCTTCCCTCGCTTGAAAGGGATGCTCGCGCGGCGAGTGCTGGCCTGCGCACGGTCACGGCTGCGGGTGATACGTTCCTGAGCTATGGTGACAACGCAAAGGCAGAGGAATTCTACCAAAAGGCGCTGGGCATGGCGGGCGTTGACACGGCGACCGTCTTGACGCGGTTGGGTATCGCCCAAACCAAGCTGGGCAAGATTGACGAGGCGCAGGCCAATTTTGCCAAGGTCACCGGTAAGCGTGTGTCGATCGCGAAGCTGTGGAGCGCCTACGCCAAGAGCAAGGCAGTGGCGACCGAGCCGGTTGCACCAACAGCTTCTTGAGAAGGCCGGGTTAACCCATAATTCGGCGGCGCGGTTCCTTTGGGAGCCGCGCCGTTGTTTTTTGGGATGGGTCAGCGCAGCCGCTTGACGTAAAGGTGATTGTCGTCCCGCTTCTCGACCTTGAATTGGTCGATCGCGCGAAACATGTCAGACAAGCGCTTGAATCCGTAGTTTCGAACGTCGAAACTTGACCTGTTCCCCGCGATATTTCCAACTTCGCTGAGCGAAGCGAAACCGTCCTCATCCCGCTTGGCGGCTTTCAAGGCATTGCCCAGCAATTCTACCAGGTCTTCATCAATCACGCCCTTGTCTACCGCGTTGGCCGATCTGGAGGTGTCACTTTCGTCTGTAGTGCCCCTAATGAGCGCATCGATGTCGATGAAGCGGGTGCATGCAGCCTGAAAGGCGACGGGTGTCTTCTGTTTGCTGCCAAACCCGTAAACGGTCAATCCATCCTGCCTCAACCGTGAGACCAGGGGTGTGAAATCGCTGTCGGAACTCATTATACCGAACCCATCGACCTTGCCCTGGTACAGCAGGTCAATTGCATCGATGACCATTGCCATGTCCGTGGCATTCTTGCCCGAAGTCAAATCGAACTGTTGCTGGGGCCGGATGCCGTACTTGTGCGTGATCTTGTCCCAATGCGCCAAGTTGTTCTTGGCGAAGTTCCCATACGCGCGCTTGATGTTCACCTGCCCCAGTTCGGCCATGACGGTCAAAACCGGATCGATACCCTTGTGAGATGTGTTGTCCGCATCAATTAGCAGGGCGATATTTTTGAGTTCCATATCAGGCATGGGCGCAAGATGGGCGCGGGTCGGGCAGGCCGCAAGCGATTATTGGATCATCGGAATCATGCCGGGGCGAATTTGCCGGTTTCCTGGTCAAGAAGGTGCAGCTGGCCGTCCGAAATTGCGAAATAGGCGCCATGTAACGCCAGTGTGCCTTTTGCTTCCTTCTCCCTTACACAGGGAAAGGTTCGCAAATTGTCCAGGCTGACCTTTACCGCCGCCAGCTCCATCGCGCGCTCAGCGTCGCGCCCTGAAGTCCCCAGGCTGGCCGCGATCGGCTCTCGCGCCTCATCGAGCATGTCGATCCATTTGGCAACGAAACCGCCTTCGCCGGGATCGGAGCCATGGAGATCTTGCGTGAGGGCGGCCTGGCAGCCGCCGCACATGCCATGGCCCATCACTACGACTTCTTTGACTTTCAGGAACTGCACCGCGAATTCAAGCGCGGCGGATACGCCCTGACGACCTTCTGTGGTTTCGAATGGTGGCACCAGCGCGGCGACGTTGCGCACCACGAACAACTCTCCGGGATTGACGTCGAAAATCTGCGAGGGGTCAACCCGGCTGTCCGAGCAGGCGATGATCATCACCTGCGGTGACTGCCCCTCCTTCAGTTGGTCCCAGCGTTCATGCTGGCGTTGCCAGTCACCACTGCGAAAACGCCGGTAACCGGCAACCATATCGTCAAAGCATTTCATGGCGCGCCTGCTGCATTCAAATGCGATTCTCTGCAAGGGAATTAGGAATAGCTATGCCATCCTTGCGGGCTATCGCTGACGCGCCTAGAGGGGCGCCATGAACGACCTTTCCTCTCCACCCCCCAAAGATGAAGCGCCGCGCGCACCGCGCCAGCGCAAGCCGGACTGGATCCGGGTCAAGGCGCCGGTAAGCCAGGGCTATAACGAGACACGCAAGCTGATGCGCGATCTCAAGCTGCATACGGTATGCGAAGAGGCGGCGTGCCCCAATATCGGTGAATGCTGGACCAAGAAGCACGCCACGGTGATGATACTGGGCGATACCTGCACGCGTGCCTGTCGGTTCTGCAACATCAAGACGGGTATGCCGATGCCGGTTGATCCGCTGGAGCCCGAACACACGGCCACGGCGGCGGCCGAAATGGGGCTGGAACATATCGTCATCACCAGCGTGGATCGTGACGATTTGCCCGATCGCGGGGCGGGGCAGTTCGTGAAGGTGATCAATGCGCTGCGTCGCACCACACCCGATACCACGATCGAAATTTTGACCCCGGACTTCAAGGGACGGATGCGCCAGTCGGTAGAGGAAATCTGCGAGGCCGGGCCCGACGTATTCAACCACAACCTTGAAACCGTGCCGCGGCTGTACCCTACGATCCGCCCCGGTGCGCGCTATTATGCATCGCTCCGCCTGCTGGAGGAAGTGAAGCATCACAATCCACTGATCTTCACCAAGTCCGGCATCATGCTCGGCCTCAGCGAACAGCGGCTCGAAGTGCACCAGGTGATGGATGACATGCGCAGCGCCGATGTGGATTTCATTACCATGGGCCAATATCTGCAGCCCACGCCAAAGCATGCCGAGGTGGAGGAATTCGTTACTCCCGATGCGTTCAAGGCCTATGGTTCGATTGCGCGCGCCAAGGGATTCCTGCAGGTCGCTTCCAGTCCGCTGACCCGGTCAAGCTATCATGCTGGTGACGACTTTACGCAGATGCGCGCCGCGCGGACGGAAAAGCTTGCGAAGCAGGGGGCCTGATGCCCGGAATCCATGAGGTTCATGCGCTGCCATATAGCGCCGAGCAGATGTTCGACCTTGTGGCCGATGTTGCCCAATATCCCGAATTCTTGCCCTGGGTGGTCGCGACACGCGTTCGTTCGGACAGCGAGGCCGAGATGATCGCCGACATGGTGGTCGGCTTCAAAACGATCCGCGAAAAATTCACCTCCAAGGTTGTCAAGCAGCGCCCCGGCATGATCGACGTGCATTATCTCGACGGACCGCTGCGGGATCTCGACAATATGTGGCTGTTTCGCCCTTTGACCGAGACAAGCTGTGAAGTCGATTTCAGCGTCAGCTTCACCTTTAAGAGCCGCATGTTCGAGGCAATGGCGGGCCAGTATTTCGACCGGGCATTCCGCCGGATGGTCGATGCGTTCGAGGCGCGCGCGCACGAACTTTACGGCAGCAACAGCTCCAACGCGCACAGCGTAGCCTGACGACGAACTTCCGCACGTCCGATCTCACCAAACTGCTTCAGTTCTCCTTCGGGTTCGCCGCGT
>SBHJ01000167.1 GCA_006226465.1 Alphaproteobacteria bacterium
GTGGCAGGGATGGTCAACTTTGTGCGCGGAGAGCAGCGATCTTCCTGCGCGGCGACATGATAGCGATCGTTTACGGTTTGCATGGTTCCAGGCCTTGAAACGTTCATTCGGGTACGCCTGGCGGCACACCGCCGGTCAGGCTTTGCACAGACTGACCGAACAGACTTTCGGAAGGCTTGGGACTTGTGGTTAGCGCCGGCTTAACTGTCTATTTTTCAACGCGCTCGCGGTGGACCGCCGTGAAGTCACTCTGGCAAAGCGCAACGATCCGCTCTGCAACCACTTCGGGCGGCTTGACCGTCTTGGGATCCTCGCCCGGATAGGCCTTGGCCCGCATGGCGGTGCGCGTGGCGCCCGGATCGACGATTGCGACCCGGATATTGCTCAGCTTTGCAACTTCTTGCGCGTAGGATTCGAGCAAATTCTCGAACGCTGCCTTGGTCGAACCATAGGCCGCCCAATAGGCGCGCGGGATCGAGCCCACGCTACTGGTAAGACCGATCACCCGGGCATTATCGGCACGCTTCAGCATGGGATCGAAACCTGCGATGAGCGCCTGTGTGGCCAGCACATTGACCGTCATCGCCTGGCTGAATTGCTTGGGATCGATCTGCGTAACCGGTGTTAAAGTCGGCAAATAAGCTGCAGAAATAACAAGGTAATCCATCGAATCCCAACGTCCGGAAACGGCGCTGGCCAGCCGCGATACTGAATCGCTCTCGGCAAGGTCCAGCGGGGCGATGGTAGAGCTGCCGCCAGCGTCGTGGATACGATCCTCGACCGCTTCGAGCGCTTTGACGTCACGAGCGGTCAACACAACATGCGCGCCTGCTGCGGCGAGCGCTTCCGCCGTGGCGGCGCCAATTCCCCGGCTCGCGCCGGTCACGAGCGCCAGGTGCCCCGAAAGCGGCTTTTCCCCTGCCATCACGCCGCCTTGTGGTCGGCAAAGGTGAGCTGGGCGGCGTCCTGCTCTCCAATCGCGTGATCGGTCAGCGAGGTCGGGTAATCGCCGGTAAAACAGGCATCGCAGAATTGCGGGCAACCGCTCTTGCGCGGTTCTGCGCCGACCGCGCGATAGAGCCCGTCGATCGAAACGAAGGCGAGACTGTCGGCCTTGATGAAGTCGCGCATCGGCTCGACATCCATCCGCGCAGCGAGCAGCTTGGACCGTTCGGGCGTATCGACGCCGTAGAAGCAGCTATGCGCGGTGGGCGGGCTGGCGACGCGGAAATGGACCTCGGCCGCGCCAGCTTCGCGCATCATCTCGACGATCTTGAGCGAGGTAGTGCCGCGCACGATCGAATCGTCGATCAGGACGATTTTCTTGCCAGCCACCAGGCTACGATTGGCATTGTGCTTGCGCTTGACCCCCGAATGGCGCGCACCGTCAGATGGCTGGATGAAGGTACGTCCGACATAGTGCGAGCGGATTATTCCCAGCTCGAACGGAACGCCCGATTGCTGGGCGAAACCGATCGCAGCCGGAACGCCGCTGTCGGGCACCGGTACGACCAGGTCGGCATCGACCGGGCTTTCGATCGCCAGTTGCTCGCCAATCGCCTTGCGCGCTTCGTACACTGCGCGGCCGGCGAAAACCGAATCCGGGCGGCTGAAATAGACATGCTCGAAAATGCAGGGGCGGGGGCTGTGGTTGCCGAAGGGATGGAGCGATTCGACCTTGCCGTCGAAATCGACCCGCACAAGCTCGCCCGGCTCAACCTCGCGGATGAATTCCGCGCCGACGACGTCGAACGCCACGGTTTCGCTGGCGAACACCACCGCATCGCCCATCCTGCCCATCACCAGCGGACGAATGCCCAGCGGATCGCGGCAGCCAACCATGCCCTCGGGCGTCATCACGATCAGCGAATAGGCCCCTTCGAGCAGTCGCAGCGCGTCGGTCAGCTTGTCGACCATGGTCGGGTAGCGGCTCGTCGCGACAAGATGGATGATCACCTCGGTATCGGAGGTTGATTGGAAGATCGCCCCGCGCCGCACCAGGTCGCCGCGCAGCTTGCCAGCGTTCGAAATATTGCCGTTATGCGCGACGGCAAAGCCGCCGCTGGCGAGATCGGCATAGAGCGGCTGGACATTGCGCAGGCCCGCGCCGCCTGTCGTCGAGTAACGGACATGACCGGCTGCCATGAATCCGGGCAGTTCGGCGATTGCTTCCGGCGACGAAAAATTCTCTGCGACATGGCCCAAACCGCGCCGCGAGAAGAACTCACTTCCGTCAAAACTGGTAATTCCGGCGGCTTCCTGTCCGCGATGTTGCAGGGCGTGGAGCCCCAAAGCGGTCGCCGCTGCAGCGTCGGCAGCGTTGATCGCACCGAAAATTCCGCATTCTTCCCGAAGCTTGTCGCCATCGAGGTCAAGAAACGGATGGGTAAAGTTCATCGCCGGGATTTTCCGTTGCGCAGCGCCTTGGGCTCGCGGCGCTCAATGGCGATGTTACGGCTAGATTACAAGGTCGAATCCGGGGCCGAGACTGTGCAGTCCCAAGGTTTTCGCATTGCACGTGGTTAACCACCGCCCTACAGCCCGCGTTCACAGTTGAGCCAATAGAGATCCGCGCGTTTTGATCCTCTCCCCTTTCGAATGGATGATAGCCAAACGCTACCTCTTGCCCGGCAAGGGGGAGGCTTTCATCGCACTGGTTGCCGGGATCAGCGTGGGCGTGGTCATGCTCTCTGTCGCCATGCTGGTGGTGGTGATGAGCGTGATGAACGGCTTTCGGGCCGAATTGCTCGACAAGATCGTGGGACTGAATGGCCATGCCATCGTCCAGGCCTATGGCGGCAGGCTCGATAATTGGGAAGACGTGCTGCAGGAAGTGCAGAACACACCCGGCGTGGTCGATGCCTCCCCGCTGATCGAACAGCCGCTGCTCACAAGTTTCAACGGTCGGGTCGAGGCAGTCCTGGTGCGCGGCAACACCGCCAAGGACATCAACAAGCTATCGAGCAAGATCGTGCTGGGTAATCTGGCGGAACTGAAACCCGGAGCGAACAATGTCGCAATCGGCGTGCGCCTGGCCGAAAACATCGGGGCGCGGGTGGGCGACACGATCACCATCATCAATCCGCAAGGGCGCACGACCCCGTTCGGTACCGTTCCGCGCCAGATCGGATATCGCGTAGCGGCAATCTTCG
Organism: Alphaproteobacteria bacterium; assembly: GCA_006226465.1. GTDB lineage: Bacteria > Pseudomonadota > Alphaproteobacteria > Sphingomonadales > Sphingomonadaceae > Erythrobacter. Next base: position 3,153 of record SBHJ01000167.1, read on the forward strand.
AAGTCGGGGTCTATGATTACGACAAGGCCTTTGTCGTGATGCCGATGCAGGATGCGCAAACCCTGCTGCTGATTGGCGATACGGTGGGCATGATCGAGGTCAAGGTCGACGACCCAGACAATGTTGGCGAGATTTTGGCCCCTGTGCAGGAGAAGGTCGCCGGGCGCGCGGTGGTGGCGGACTGGAAGACAATCAACGCTTCGCTTTTTGAAGCACTGCAGGTCGAGCGCGCGGCCATGTTCTTTGCGCTGAGCTTCATGGTGTTGGTAGCGGCGTTCAACATTCTTTCCAGCCTGGTAATGCTGGTGCGCGCCAAGACGCGCGACATTGCCATCATGCGTACCATGGGTGCGACGCGGCGCAGCCTGACCAAGATCTTTGTCACTACCGGCTTTACTGTTGGCGCGTTGGGTACGGTCGCAGGGTTGATCCTGGGGTTCCTGATCCTGACCTTCCGCCAGCCGATCGTGCGGGTGATAGAGATCCTCACAGGCCAGAATTTGTGGGATCCGTCGATCCGCTTCCTTTCAACCCTGCCGTCACGCCCCGATCCTGTTGAGATTATCGGTATCACATTGCTGGCGCTGGCCTTGAGTTTCCTCGCCACGCTTTATCCCGCGTGGAAGGCGGCGAGCACCGATCCGGTGCAGGTGCTGCGCTATGAATAGCCCGGTCGTCAGCATCCGCGGGCTTGCTCGCAGTTTCGAACAGGGTGGTGTTCGGATCGACGTGCTGCGCGGGGTCAGCCTCGAGATCATGCCGGGAGAGATCGTCGCGCTGCTTGGTCCTTCCGGCTCGGGCAAGTCGACCATGTTGCAGGCGGTGGGCTTGCTGGAGGGCGGCTTTACTGGATCGATCAGGATCTGCGGAACCGAAGCGAGCGAGCTGCCGTCCGACGGGCGGACCCGGCTGCGGCGCGACCATTTGGGCTTTGTCTATCAGTTCCACCACCTGCTGCCCGATTTCAACGCGCTGGAAAATGTCGTGATGCCGCAAATGGTGGCGGGCAAGCCGCGCGAGCAGGCGGATGACCGGGCGGCGGAGCTACTGATCGCCTTGGGCCTGGGCCACCGCATGGAGCATCGCCCCAGCCAGCTTTCCGGCGGCGAGCAGCAGCGCGTTGCAGTCGCCCGCGCGCTGGCCAATCGGCCGGACCTGGTGCTGGCCGACGAACCGACCGGCAATCTCGACGAACATACATCGGATAAGGTGCTCGCCCAGTTCCTCGAATTGGTACGGGGCGAGGGCAGTGCTGCGCTGGTCGCAACGCATAACGAGCGGCTTGCGAGCCGAATGGACCGGGTGGTGCGTTTGCACGAAGGCGTACTTGAATAGGGCCCTTGCCGAACCTTGTGGGTCGTTGGTGGAATGACGCTTGGCCTCGAATGGGCGTTCGGGATCATGCCGGCGATCTATTTGGGGGACTGAACATGCTAGCATTTTTCTCTGCCATCGCCCTTGCGCAATCCGCCGGCGCGCAAACTCCACCTGCGCCTCCGCC
>SBHJ01000123.1 GCA_006226465.1 Alphaproteobacteria bacterium
GCGATCGACAGCGGGTTGACCGCCGAAGCTGCGATCGAGCGGGTCCAGCAGCGTACCCGGATGCGGATGCGCGAGATCGATGATCCATTGCTTGCGGATCGGATGCACGATCTGGAGGATCTTTCGAACCGGCTTTTGCGGATTGTTTCGGGTCAGCTCGGCACGGCGGCAACGCAAGGCTTGCGGCGCGATGCGATCCTGATCGCGCGCAACCTGGGCCCGGCGGAATTGCTCGAATACGATCGGCGCAAGCTCAAGGGTGTAATCCTGGAAGAAGGCTCGCTCACAGCGCACGTCGTAATCGTCGCGCGCGCCATGGGTGTGCCGGTGCTGGGACGGGCGCAAGGGTTGCGCGGGATGGTGCGCGAAGGCGACGAAATCCTGCTCGATGCGGATCGCGGAACGGCAACGCTTCGACCATCGACGCAAATTGCCGATGCGTTCAACGCGCGTTTTGCCAAGTCACGCGAGAAGCAGGCAGCCTATGCCGAATTGCGCGATGTTGAGCCCTTTACCCGCTGCGGCACGCGCATCCAGGTGATGATGAATGCCGGGCTGCGTGATGATATCAGCGCTTTGGCGATGACCGGGGCCGATGGAGTTGGTCTGTTCCGCACAGAATTCCAGTTCCTCGTTTCGGCTACTCTGCCGCAGCGTGAACGCCAGACGCGGCTTTATCGCGATGTGCTCGACGCAGCTGGCGACAAGCCAGTAATCTTTCGCACGGTCGATATCGGTGGTGACAAGGCCGTGCCTTACCTTCGCGACGAACGGGCAGAGCTAGACGAAAATCCCGCGATGGGATGGCGCGCGTTGCGCATGGCGCTCGAACGCGAAGGCTTGCTCAAGGTCCAGGCGCGGGCACTGATCGAAGCGGCGGCAGGTCGAGAGCTTTATGTCATGTTCCCGATGGTTTCCGAGCCGTGGGAGTTCGATGCGGCACGGGCTGTCTTCGAAGAACAGATTGCCTATTTCCGCAAGCGCAAGAAATTGCTCCCCGATGCGATCCGCTATGGCGCCATGCTGGAGGTGCCGGCACTGGCCGAAGTTCTCGATTTGCTGATGCCCAAACTGTCGTTCCTGTCGGTTGGAACCAATGATCTCATCCAATTCCTGTTCGCCGCCGACCGGGCTAATCCCAAGCTCGCTGAGCGCTACGACTGGCTGAGTCCGTCGATCCTGCGTTTCCTGCGCCGCGTGGCGAAAGCCACCGTCGGGCAGGAGGTCGATCTGGGCATCTGCGGCGAAATGGGCGGTCGTCCGCTCGAAGCTTTGGCGCTTCTTGGCATCGGGTTTCGACGCTTCTCGATCACACCGGCTGCAGTCGGCCCGATCAAGGAACTGGTGCGCAAGGTCGATCTGGCCGAAATTACCGGTGCGATGGATCGATGGTTGTCTTCGCCACCCGATGACATGCGCGATACGATGCGCCAATGGGCGCATGAGCGCGGTATCGAGGCGGAATAGCCCCTCGTTGGCAACGTTGGCCGTGCGTTCAGGCCAACTCATCGAAATCCCGGCTCACCTACCACCCCTTCACCTTGACAGGAGGGTGCAAGAACGAGTCTTTATCGGCAAAACAATAATTTCAGAATGGGTCGTCGGGAAGTCGCATGGCGAATATGGAGAAACTCGCAGCCGAAGAGCTGCCTTTGGAAGGCGCTGGGCCAAAGCTGAGGCGTGCACGCGAGGCGTGCGGACTCGATTTATCCCAGGTCGCGGCGGAGACCAAAATTCCGATCCGCCATCTCGAAGTCATCGAACGCGGTGCCTTCGGCGAGCTTCCCGCGCGCACCTATGCGATTGGCTTTACGCGTACCTACGCCCGCATGCTTGGCCTGGACGATGTCGAAATCGCCGGTGAAGTTCGAGCCGAACTTGGTGACCTTGCAGCGGCGCAACCCGAGCGAGCCACGGGATTTGAGCCGGGCGATCCGGCCAAGACACCTTCGGCCACGCTCGCCTGGACCGCCGCCGTGGCCGCAGTGATCCTGATGGGCGGTGCGGCCATGTTCTACACCACCTATTACGGAGCCGGCGCAGACCCGGCCCCGCTGATCGTCGAAGCAACTCCGCAACCAGGCGGCGCCCAGGCTACGGCTCCCGAAGTGAGAGATTCCGGAATGGGCCAGGAAACGGCGACTGCGTCGGCACCGGGCAAAGTCGCGCTGACCGCGCTTGAAGACGGAATCTGGGTGCGCATCTACGATGCCACCGGTGCACGCCTGATTGAACGGCAAATGATGATCGGCGAGCAGTTCGAAATTCCCACCGATGCACAGGAACCGCGCATCAATACCGGGCGGCCAGATGCACTCGCAATCACTATCGACGGCAAGCCGGTTCCCAAGCTGGCGGACGAGCCGCGCACTGTTGGGGATATGCAGGTCTCTGCCCGCGCCTTGTTGGCGCGCACCGAAACGGCACCTCCTTCGGCGCTCAATTGAGGCTTTCCCACGTTTTTGCGCAAGATGCGGCTCGACTTCACACCGTGCTTTGAGGCAGGATTCGCGCACATTTTCGCGCTTCGGTTCCTACCGGGTGCACGGTCCAATATGAGAAGGAGTTGAAGCGTATGTCTTCGGCCATCGCCCGCCTGTTTGGCCCCGCAATCCTGTCTGCTTCGATATTGTGTGTCGCGATGCCGGCGGTTGCGCAGGATAGCGTCGACGAAGCCAGGTTGCGCAAGATCGAGGCCGAAGTTCGCGCCTTGCAGCGCAAGGTATTTCCTGGCGGCGATGCGCGCTTTTTCGAACCGGAGATCGCGCCTGCCGAACAATCGCAGGCAAATCCCGCGCCCACATCGACAGCGGTGACCGACATATTGGTGCGGCTTGACGCGATTGAGGCGCAGTTGCAGCGGCTCACTGCGCGTTCGGAAGAGAATTCCAACGCGATCGCGGAGCTGGATACACGTGTTGTTGCGCTCGAACCCAAGCCGGAGCCCGCCCCGGCGCAAACCGAAAGTGCTCCGCAAGTGACAGCAACCGAAGCAGCTTCGGCTCCATCGCCCGCGCCTAACCAGACCTTGGCTGCTACGCCCGCCAGCGCAGCGCCCACCACTGCCAAGCCGGCTCCAGCGAAACCGGCACAGGCCCAAACTTCCCCGGCGACTAGCCAGCCGGCCGGCCCGAGCCCTGAACGAATTGCGGCAGTCCAGCAGATCGCCAAGCCGCAGACCGAAGATGCCGGGGACGATGAATATTCCTATGGCTTCCGCCTGTGGAACGCCGGTTTCTTCCCCGAAGCCCAGCAGCAGCTGAGCTTGTTCGTCGAGAAGTATCCGGGGCATTCGCGCATCAGCTATGGACGCAATCTGCTCGGCCGTGCCTATCTTGACGATGGCAAGCCGAGCGAAGCAGCCCCCTGGTTCCTGCGTAATTACCAGACCGACAAGCAGGGTGCCCGCGCCGGCGACAGCCTGTTGTTCCTTGCCGAATCCATGATCGCGCTGAATGATACCAAGCGCGCCTGTATTGCCCTTGCCGAATTCAGTGAGACCTATCCTGCACTCGCCGCCGGTCGCTTGCTCGACCAGTACGAGGCGGATCGGAAGAAAGTGACCTGCAATTGATAGGAAGCCCAAGCCCGAATTGATCGCGCGCTTTGCCGCCGACGCCGCGCCGCTCTGGCCGGAAGGTGCGCGGCTGGGTGTTGCGGTTTCGGGCGGGGCGGATAGTCTCGCCTTGCTGTTGCTTGCAAACGCTATGCGCCCGGGCGAGGTAGAAGCAGCAACGGTCGATCATGGTCTGCGGCAAGAATCACGCGGGGAGGCCGAGCATGTCGCGCGGATTTGCGCCGATCTTGGTGTGCCGCACGCAATCCTGCCGGTGGTTGTCCCCCCCGGCAATGTCCAGGCAGCGGCGCGGACGGCACGATATTCTGCGCTTGCGCAATGGATGTCCGAACGCGGACTGGCTGTGCTGGCCAGCGCCCATCATGCCGATGATCAAGCTGAGACATTGCTCATGCGGTTAATGCGGGGCAGCGGATTGGCTGGCCTAGCGGGAGTGCGTGCGCTGGGAGTGGTGCCGGGATCGCGACATCGCCTGATCCGGCCCTTGCTGGGCTGGCGCAAACATGAACTCGCAACCCTGGTTCGCGATGCCGGGATCGAGGCAATTGAAGACCCATCCAATGTGGATGACCGATTTGATCGGGCACGGCTGCGCAAGCATTTGGACGAGGCTGACTGGCTCGACCCGCAGGCCATGGCGCAGAGCGCCAGCCACCTTGCAGAAGCGGAGGAGGCCTTGCAGTGGGCTGCCAGCGCCGAATGGGGCGCGCATGTCGAGCAAGATGCAGCTGGCGCGATCAGCTATCGGCCCAATGCGCCACGCGCGATTCGCATGATTGTACTTGGTAGAGGAATTCGCGAGCTGGGCGGAGAGCCGCGCGGTGGTGCATTAGCCGAACTGCTCGACGCGCTTGAAGCAGGGCAGGGCGGAAATCTCGCCGGAGTCCTGGCCACATCCGAAGGCGGAAAATGGGTGCTGCGGCGCGAACCCCCCAGGCGCTAGCACCTATAGCCGCGCCGCAGCACCTACGCGGCGGCGCTTAGATGACCGAATCCCCCAACCCGATCATCCTGCCACGCGTTATCACTACTTTGTCGCCCTTGCGCGCAATGTCAAACAATCGTGCAGC
>SBHJ01000140.1 GCA_006226465.1 Alphaproteobacteria bacterium
AACTTGGATTCTCCGTCAGGGCGGTAATGAATCCGAAGCTTCTTCGACCGCCAACCGGTGCCCATCCGAACCACGCCTGCATCATCGGCGTACCAATCCCAGACACCGTCGATCGGCTTTTGGACAATTGTCACATCGCCTTCATGCTGCAATTGATAGCGATAGACCGACGGATAGTCGTAGATAGTCTTCTGGACGGCCACCAAGGCATAGGATCCGTCCTTCGCGACAAAGATCACATCATCGCCAACCACGGCGCGATTCTTCGGGAACAGGATTTCGGCAGTCCCCTGGTGGGGAAACATCAAGAGCAAACGCGTGTAGGGGACTTCCTGTTCGAAAAACTCACCCATCGATGAAAGCGAAACCAGCAGCCTGTCCGAACCGGCCCAGCGATACCACTTGAGGTCGTTATTCTTGGGCACCATGGCCTGTGTGACGATGCGATTGCTATCGATATCGCTGACGGTGATCACTGTCTCGCCATTCACTTGACGCAGATAAGCCAGCAACTTCCCATCAGGCGACAGCTTGGCATCCCAGAAGTGGCTACGCCCTGCCAGATCTTCGGTAGGGATCAGCGGAGGACGCTGTTCGCCGACATCACGCGCCAGCTCTGGGGCGGTACCGGATTTTGCCTCTTCTGCGACAAGCGGCTGACTCATCGCCAGCCCAAACAATGCGACGACAGGTGCGACCCTGGATAAAATCATATAGCCCTCAAACGTTTAAGTCTGGAGGCCAGATTATCGCGGTTCGCATCAATTGCAATCGGCCACAGGCTCGGTTCTCGCCGCGCTAGGCCTTCGCCAGTTCTTCCGCGATCTGGCCCAGCCGTTCCTTGCCGAAGAACATCTCGGTGCCGACAAATATGGTCGGGATTCCAAAAACCCCGCGCTCGACTGCATCCTGCGTATTTTCGATCAGGCCCTGTTTGACCTCGTCGGTCTGCGCACGTTGGGCCAAGTCTGCCAGGTCAAAGCCCGCTGCCGTAACCGCTGCCGCCACAGCATCCACATTGCCCACATCGAGCTCCTCTTCCCAGATTGCAGGCAGCAGCGCCTCGACAAATTGCACCCCGCGCCCGTCCTGGTCCGCGGCGTAGAGCATGCGTTGCAACATAATGGAATTGAAAGGAAACTTTGGATTCATCTTGAAGCGAGTCAGGCCATGACGGGCAACGAACCGCTGCATCTCCAGCATGGCATAGGCATTCTTCCCCTTGATCTCGGCATCGCGCACAAACGGCGGCGCGTTACCGGTCAGCTTGTGCATCCCGCCCAGGAACACCGGGAACACTTCCAGCCCTGCCCCATTCTCTCGCAGCAGATCGCGCAGCGGCCACCAGATCAGGTATGCGTTGGGGCTGACGAAATCGAACACCAGTTGGACGTTCTTGGCCATGGCTCTGCTCCGGATTTGCTCTGACAGGAGACTGCCCCGACGCGCCACGAGGCGCAAGCGGCATTGCCAGCTGCAGATGGTTAACAGCGCGTAAACCCAGTTTCCTTCGAATTTCTTAGCAGCCCTTACGCCATGGCACGGAATGGAGAACCATAGAGGGGCGAAGCAGGTCATGCTCAAAATGTTCGCTGCACTGGCAAGGAAGCTGAAACGCGATCGGCGCGGCAACGTGCTGATCATCTCGGCGATCGGCGCAGCATCGCTTGTCGGCGCGGCGGGCCTTGGTGTGGACACGACCCAGTGGTTCCTGGCCAAACGCCAGCTTCAGCAGGCGACCGATTCAGGCGCGCTTGCAGCTGCGATGAACCTCTATCGTGATTCTGCCTTTTATGACGCAGCGGTGGGCGAGATCGATCGCAACTTTGCCGACACGGTCACCATCGAACGGATCGTCAACCCGCCGCAGCAGGGGGACTACACCGGCGATAACGGCGCGATCGAAGTGGTCGCCACGGTCAATCGTCGCCTGCCCTTCTCGGGCATCTTCCTCAGTTCCTCACCGCTGATCCGCACACGTTCCGTCGCAACGATTGTCGGCGATGGCGAACATTGTGTGATCTCGTTGGCAGAGGACGGTACCGGGATCGAGGTTCAGGGTAACGCCGATGTGCTGCTGGGCTGCGGCGTTGCAGCCAATTCGCCGGCCGGCCTTTCGGTCGACCTGAGTGGCACCAGCTATCTTTCGGCCAGTCCGATCAGCTCGGTTGGCGGGATCGACTATGCCTCGAGCAACATTCCCTCAAGCAGCACGCTTCAACCATACGGCCTGCCGGTGGAAGATCCGCTGGCGGATCGCGGCCTGGAGGCCCCGTCAAGCCCGGCCGGATGCACCTACAACAACTTCGCCGTCAACTCGGGCACCACCAGGACGATCAATCCCGGTCGCTATTGCAACGGCCTGACCATTCGCGGCACTGCGATCATGAACCCCGGCGTCTATATCATCGATGGCGGCTCGCTGACCGTAAACGCCCAGGCCAGCGTTACTGGCGAAGGCGTGACCTTCGTGCTGACCGGCAACAATACCAGCACGGTGGCCGATATCCGTATCAACGGTGGCGCCGAACTGGACCTGCGCGCGCCCACACCGACCGAAGATGCAACCTGGTACGGGATCCTGTTCTACCAGGACGAGATGGGCAGCTCGCAGGAAAGCGTCATCAACGGTGGTTCAGACATGAACTTCGAAGGCATCGTTTACATGCCCAATGGCACTGTGCGCTTCAACGGCAATGCCGGGCAGCATGCCGAGTGCCTGTTGCTGATCGCCAACCGGGTCAATTTCTCGGGCGAAAGTTCGCTCGACAACGACTGCCCATCGCATATCGACGATGTCGATACGACAGCGCGCATCATCCGGATCGTGGAATAATGACCATGGCCCAAACTGCCCTGCTTCGCGCGCGCAAGCTCGCCACTGACAGCGCCGGGTTCGGTGCGATGGAACTTGGACTTGCGCTGCCGTTCCTGTTGTTGATGTGCCTGGGCATGATCGACGCATCAAACCTGATCAGCACAAAGATCGATTACGAGCAGGCCGCGCAACGCACCACCGATTTTGCCCTGGCCAAACGCCCGACCAACAGCAGCACGACCTACCTTGTCAACGAGGCGGTGAACGCATCTGGACTGGGCGCTGACGATATCACCGTCGAGCTGTTTCTCGAATGTGACGGGGTGAAACAGAGCAATTTCAACTCGGTTTGCGAAGACGGCGAGGCCTCGGGCCGGTTTGTCAGTGTGGAAATCTCGAAAGACGTGGCCACGCGGTTCGATTGGTCCGCGCTATCTCGACTGATCGGCTACAAGGCATTCAACGGTACGGTCACAGTGACCGGCGACAGTCTGGTGAGGTTCCAATGAGCAAATTGATCAGACTGCTGCGCGACAAAAGCGGTTCGGGCTCGGTCGATTTTGCTTTTGCCTTCCCGGTGCTGATCACGCTGATGCTGGGCACCATCCAGCTGGGCATGTACCTTCAGGCATCGAGCACGTTGCAGCACGCCCTGGGCGAAGGCATTCGCTACGCCAAGGTTTATCCTGATGCGACCACGACCGAGGTGCTCGACGAAGTGCGCAGCGAAATGCCGGCGATGGATCTCGACAAGATTTCGCGGCTCGGCTTTGTTCGCGGCACATCGAACGGTGCTGCCTTTGGCCGTATCACGATTGCCTACCGGCTTGAGCCGATGATCCCGCTGGTGCCGGTGCCGCCGATTACGATCAGCGAAACCAAGACGGCCTATTTGCCGAGCTGACCTGGCGGCTAAAAACCGGCCGTTTTCAAAGCCTGGTCGAGATCCTCGATCAGATCCTGCAGGTCTTCGAGCCCGACATTGATCCGTAGCAGGCCCTCGGTCACACCCATTTCGGCGCGCGCTTCCTCACCCATGCTGGCGTGGGTGGTCGAGGCCGGATGGCACATCAGGCTGCGCGAATCCCCGATATTGTTCGAGATATCGACCAGTTCCATCGCATCTAGGATCGTGAATGCCCTTTCGCGACTGCCAACGTCGAAAGCGAAGATCGGCCCGGTCGCATCCATCTGCTTGAGCGCCATATTGTGGCGCGGATGGCTGGGCAGGCCCGGATGGAGGATCCTTGGAACGCGCGGCTCGATGAATTTGCCCAAAGCAACAGCATTTTCGCTCTGTTTTCGGGCGCGCAGGTCCAGCGTCTCCAGCCCCTTCAGCACCACCCAGGCGTTGAAGGGCGACAGGTTCGGCCCGGTGTTGCGCTGGAACGGCAGCAGCACCTCGTTGATGAACTGCTCGCTGCCGCAAATCGCCCCGGCGAGCACCCTGCCCTGCCCATCCATCAACTTGGTCGCCGAATAGGCGACGACGTCCGCCCCGAATTCGAGCGGGCGTTGGAGCGCGCTGGTGGCAAAGGCATTGTCCACCACGGTCACGATCCCGTGCGCCCTCGCCAATCCGCAGACGAATTCCAGATCGACCACATCGAGCGTGGGGTTGGCCGGGGTCTCGAAGAAAAACACCTTCGTGTTGGGGCGGATCGACGCCTCCCACGCAGCATTGTCGGTGCTGTCGATCACCGAAACTTCGATCCCGAACCGCGGGCACAAGTGATCGAGCAACCAGCGGCACGAACCGAACGCGGCGCGCGCGCCGACAACATGGTCGCCCGCCGAAAGCTGGCACAGCA
>SBHJ01000099.1 GCA_006226465.1 Alphaproteobacteria bacterium
GAACATATCGCCGCCATTGCCAAGGCGGTGGCGGACGCGACACCACGTGCGGTGCCGTCGATCACTCCTCACATGCGGCTGGCCGGCCTCGAACCCTTTACGATTGCAGCATAAATGACCGAGCAGAGCACCGCCCGTTTCGTCAATATCGGCGAGCGCACCAATGTCACCGGATCGGCAGCTTTCAAGAAGCTGGTCATGTCGGGCGATTACGCCCGCGCAGTCGAGGTAGCGCGCCAGCAGGTTGAAAACGGCGCCCAGGTGATCGACGTCAACATGGACGAAGGCCTGCTCGATGCCGATCACGCCATGATCACCTTCCTCAAGCTGATCGCTGCCGAGCCCGATATTGCGCGTGTGCCGGTGATGATCGACAGCTCCAAATGGGACGTTATCGAGGCGGGGCTGAAATGCGTCAGCGGCAAGCCGATCGTCAATTCGATCAGCATGAAGGAAGGCGAAGAAGCGTTCCTCGAACACGCCCGCAAATGCATGGCCTATGGCGCGGCGGCGGTGGTCATGGCCTTCGATGAGACCGGGCAGGCCGATACCAAGGCGCGCAAGGTCGAGATCTGCATCCGCGCCTATAAGCTGCTGACCGGGATCGGCTTCCCGCCCGAGGATATCATCTTCGATCCCAATATCTTCGCCGTGGCGACCGGGATCGAAGAACATGACCGTTACGGCCTCGATTTCATCGAGGCAGTGGCGGAGATCAAGGCCGCCTGTCCGCACGCGCTGACCAGCGGAGGTCTGTCGAATCTCAGCTTCAGCTTCCGCGGCAACGAGCCAGTGCGCCGCGCAATGCATTCGGTGTTCCTCTATCACGCAATCCCCGCCGGGCTCGACATGGCGATCGTCAACGCCGGGCAGCTCGATATCTATGACGATATCGATCCCGCGCTGCGCGATGCCTGCGAAGACGTGATCCTGTGCCGCGGGGCAGACGCGACCGAACGGCTGATCGAACTGGCCGAAAGCTTCAAAGGCAAGGATGCCAAGGCTGAGAAAGAGGCCGAGGAATGGCGCAGCTGGCCGGTCGAGCGGCGGCTGGAGCATGCGCTGGTCAAAGGTATCGATGCCCACGTTGTCGAGGATACTGAAGAGGCTCGCCAGAGCTTCGACCGCCCGATCGAGGTCATCGAAGGCCCCCTGATGGACGGGATGAACGTGGTGGGCGACCTGTTCGGCAGCGGCAAGATGTTCCTGCCCCAGGTGGTCAAATCCGCCCGCGTGATGAAGAAGGCCGTCGCGCACCTCATCCCCTTTATCGAGGCCGAGAAAGAAGCGAGCGGACAGGCCGATCAGTCCAAAGGCCGGATCGTGATGGCGACCGTGAAGGGCGACGTCCACGATATCGGCAAGAACATCGTCGGCGTTGTGCTGCAGTGCAACGGCTACGAGGTGATCGACCTCGGCGTGATGGTGCCATGGCAGGACATCCTGAAGTCGGCCAATGACAACCGGGCGGACATGATCGGCCTGTCGGGCCTGATCACGCCTTCGCTTGACGAGATGGTTACCGTTGCCGAAGAGATGACCCGCGCGGAGTTCCAGGTCCCGTTGCTGATTGGCGGGGCGACCACCAGCAAGGTCCACACCGCGCTGCGCATCGATCCGGCCTATCACGGCCCGGTGATCCATGTGCTCGACGCCAGCCGCGCCGTGGGCGTGGCAAGCAAGCTGCTGTCGGATACGCAGCGCGATAGCTTGGTCGATGAAACCGCCGCCGATTATGCCCACATACGCGAAGTGCGCGAGGGCAAGGGGCAGAGCCAGCTGCTGACGCTCGATGAAGCGCGGGCCAACTATTACGACGCCTATCTGAGCGACAAGCCGGCCCCTCCCGAGCACCCCGGAGTGCATGTGTTCGAGGACTGGGACTTGGCCGACCTACGCGAATGCTTCGACTGGACGCCGTTCTTCCGTGCCTGGGAGTTGCATGGCACCTATCCAGCGATCCTTGATGATCCGGTCGTGGGCGAGAGCGCACGCGCCCTCAAGGCCGATGCCGACACCATGCTCGACCGGATCATTGCCGAGAAGTGGCTCACGGCGAAGGGTGTTTGCGGTTTCTGGCCCTGCGCGCGCGACGGCGACGACGTAACGATCCACCGTGTGCGGCGCGAAGTGCATGTCAGGCTGCCTTTCCTGCGCCAGCAGGTGAAGAAGAGCCGCGATCGGGCCAATATGTGCCTGGCGGACTTCATCGACCCGGACGGCGACTGGATTGGCGGCTTCGCGGTCGGCATCCACGGGATCGAGCCGCATTCTGCGCGTTTCAAGGCAGACAAGGATGATTATTCGGATATCCTGCTCAAAGCGCTCGCCGATCGTTTTGCCGAAGCCTTCGCCGAGCGCCTGCACCAGCATGTGCGCACCGATCTTTGGGGCTATGCGCCTGGCGAGCAGTTGACCAATGAGGCGCTGATCAAGGAGCAATATCGCGGCATCCGTCCGGCGCCGGGCTATCCGGCGTGCCCCGATCACAGCCTCAAGCCGATCCTGTTCGAATTGCTCGACGCTGAGGCCAACACCGGGATCAGCTTGACCGAAAGCTTCGCCATGTATCCCACATCTGCGGTGAGCGGGTTTTATTTCGGCCATCCAGAGGCACAGTATTTCGGCGTGGCGCGGATCGGGCGCGACCAGCTCGAAGATTATGCCGCGCGCCGCGGGGTCGATCTTGCTACAGCCGAACGATGGCTGAGACCGAATCTCGATTAGCGGACGCCGTTCCGCTCAATACCGTGCCGCCAACGCTGCGGCATACCTCGCGCTTCGCATTGCTGGGCGGGGTGCTGTTGGTCATCGCTTACATTGCCTGCTGGTTTGTTACCCCGTCCGATCCCGGTTTGCTTGGCAAACTGTGGTTCCTACCCGGCGTTGGCGTGGTGGGCGCGATCATTGCCAATGCCAGCGGGACCGGCGGTGGTGTAGTTTTCGTCCCGGTATTCAATGCCTTGCGCGATCTAGGCGAAATGACGCTGGACCCTTTGCGCGTGACTGCGGTTTCGATGGGCATCCAGGCCTTCGGCATGACCGTGGGCGGGTTGAGGTGGACCGATCGGCTCTATCATCAGCGCCCGCCCGGGGAACTGGAGGCGCAGACGCGGGTCCGCGATTTCTGGCTTGTGTCGGTGCTGGTATCGGCGATCGCAGTGCCAGCGCTGCTGGCGACGCAGCGCCTTGTTCCCTTTGACGGGCATGCGGTGCTGCTCGGTTACAAGAGCTTCTCGATCGTGCTCGGTATCGCGCTGATCTTGGCGACATGGACAATCAATCGCAATGTTCCGGAGCGCACCGAACTGGCGCCGTTCGATATCGCCATGTTGGCACTGATCGCGATCCCCGGCGGGGCAATCACTGCGCTGTTTTCGGTCGGGATCGGGGAACTCGTCGCATTCTACCTGTTCCTGCGCCATTATCCGGTGCTGCTGTGCGTAGGCACGGCATGCGTGATCTCTTCGGTGAGCGTGATCCTGGGGCTGGTCTGGCATGTCCAGCACGATACGGTGCAATGGGAAGTGCTGCTGCTGGCTGCGCCAGGTGCCATGCTCGGAGCCTTCCTCGCGCGCCCGCTCGCGCTATGGCTCGGGCCGCGCAAGCTCAAGACGCTGGGCGGGCTGTGGATCGTGCTTTCCGCTCTCTATTTGCTGTGGCTCAATTGGAACTGATGCGCCGCTGAAGATTGACCGGGAGGTTCATTTCGCCCATGCGAATCGCGTCGTTCGTGGAAGCGATTCTACGGGCGGTCATGTGGGAGAGCTCGCAAGGCCTTGGCCGGGCGACGCCGAAGGAGCAACCGCCCCGGAATCTCTCAGGCAAACGGACCGCATGGCCGATACGATACTCTGGAAAGCGCGCCTGCCGTATCAGGTGCCACCGAAGGGGTAAGCTGCGCACCGCAAGGTGCAATGCCAAGCTCTCAGGTTTCCCGACAGAGGGGGCGAGGAACAAAGTCCTGTTTCCAGGGCGTTGCACCTTTGTCGGGGAAATGATTTGAGCGAAGAAATTATCGAAGAACAACCACCGGAAAAGCTGCCGCTCGATGCGTGGCATCGTGCGCATGGCGCGCGCATGGTGCCTTTTGCCGGTTATGAAATGCCGATTCAATACGAAGGAATCGTGGCCGAACACGATTGGACCCGCACCAGCGCGGGCCTGTTCGACGTGTCGCATATGGGCCAGCTGATGCTGTCGGGACCGGATCTGGACGCTGCGGTCGAAGCGCTGCTTCCAATCGACTTGTCCACCCTGAAGGTCGGCAGCCAGCGCTATTCGCTGTTGCTCGACGAGAACGGTGGCGTGCTGGACGATCTGATGGTCTCGCGCCTGCCAGATGCGCTCTACCTGGTCGTCAATGGCGCGACCAAGTGGGATGACATCGGGCACATGCGCGAGTTCCTGCCCGACGAAATCACGCTCAACCATCTTGAGGATCGGGCGCTGCTGGCGCTCCAGGGTCCGAAGGCGGTGGATGCACTCGCACGGCATGCACAGGGCGGGCCAGAGCTATCGGCGCTGACCTTTATGAAGTTCGCCAACTACACGATTGCGGGCCACGAAGTATCGATCGCCCGTGCGGGCTATACCGGCGAGGACGGTTTCGAAATCTCGATTCC
>SBHJ01000239.1 GCA_006226465.1 Alphaproteobacteria bacterium
GTGCGATCGGATGCATGGTCGTGTTCCACCAGCTCGAATATTTCCTGCCCGAAGTATCGCATCTCTTCGCGGGTGTGTTGCCGGTTGAAGGCGATCACATCGGCGAGCGAGCGCACAGGTATGTTGGCGGGCGAGCCGGCGAGATAGGCCCCCAGATCCTCTCGCAACTCGTATCGCAGGACAGTTCGTTCATCGCGGCTCAGTTCTTCCGGCTCGTCATACTGGATTTCGACGATCACGGCCCCGGCCTTGCGCATGTCGCGCAGTGCGGCGTCGAACAACTCGGTTACCGGCGCAAAATTGCCCACCTGTTTGCGCAACACGCCGATCCGCAGGCCTTTGAGCGAAACACTGCCAAGCCCATTGGTAAAGTCGGTTGCCTTGGCCGCAGCTTCGGAACTGAGCACCTGGGGTGACGCAGCAGGCTTGGCGGCCGCCTTCTTCCCGCCGATCATCTGGTCAAGAATGCTCATCGCAGTATTGATCGCAGCACGTGCTCTGCTGGTCTCCTGCGCGACTTCGGGCTCCAGAGGGGCAGCCTCTGACCTTTCCGCAATGGCATTGAGCAACATCGCCGCTTCCTCGACCGAACGCGCCATGGGCCCGGCGGTGTCCTGCGAATGGCTGATCGGGACGATATGCTGCTGGCTGACCAGCCCGACGGTAGGCTTGAACCCGACGATGCCATTGACGCTGGCCGGGCAGGTGATCGATCCATCGGTTTCGGTCCCGATCGCCGCCCAGGCGAAATTCGCTGCGACCGCCGCGCCGCTGCCAGAGGACGAGCCGCAGGGATTGCGGTCGGTGGCGTGCGGGTTGCGCGTTTGCCCACCGGTCGCGCTCCACCCACTGGTGCTGGCGATGCTGCGGATATTGGCCCATTCGCTCAGATTAGTCTTGCCGAGGACAACACCGCCGGCCTCGCGCAGTCTTGCGATCAAGGGGGCGTCACGTCCTGTATGGTTGTCCTTCAGCGCAAGCGAGCCTGCAGTGGTTGGCAGTTCGCGCGTTTCGATGTTGTCCTTGACCAGCACTGTACGGCCGGCGAGCGGCAGGCCAGCAGCCTCGGCGGCTGCAGCATCGGCCACAGCATTGGGGTTGATTGCAATGATCGAGCTGATCCGGGGGCCGGATAAATCCAGGTCCTGGATTCGACCCAGTTGTTCCCGCACTGCCGTTGCAGCCGCACCGGATTCCTTGGCACAAAGGGTCGCGGGGCTTGCCAGCAAGGCAAGGGCGATCAAGGCTGCGCGAGTCTTCATCGTCGCAGAGTGCCAGCATTGGGGGCGTTTGCAAGCTGCTAGAAATTTCCGCTGACAGAGAAGCGGAAGATCGGGCCAATCCGGCGGTTGCGACGCTCGTCGAACAAAATGCCGGCATCCGGCCGGTCGCCATCGAACACCGTCCGTTCGAACTTGTTGCGGGCACCCAAAATGTTTCCGACAGTCGCATTGACCGTCATCCCGAACACGTCCTTATGCTCGACAAAGAAATTTATGAAGGTTGGACCTTCATGATCCCGGCCGATCTCTCGCCTGCGCGAGTAGGCTACGTTTTGATCGGTGTAGAGGTTTGAACCCCAAGCCCAATCGCTTCCCGGAACGTCGTGCCGGAAACGCAATTCTAACACGGAATCCTGGTCAAAGGAGAATGGGCGCTCCAGTCCGGTAAAGGGATCGGTCACATGCATCCAGCGCTTGACGGCGCGCACTTCCAGTTGGGCACCCTTGAACCCGATAGGCTCGCCCTTGAGCGTGGTGTTCAGCTCGACATGGAAACGGTCCGCATCGCCGATATTGCCGCGCGCTTCACCGCCATTCACCAAAGGGAAGAAGTCGATAAAATCCTCGAACCATGCCTGGCGTAGTTGCAGCTTGGCCGATCCCCATGCGCCAAAGCTCTTGTTGAATTCCAGCTCGACATCCCAGCTTTGATAGGGAACCAGCTGGTTGTTCGCCCCGGCCTGGTTTTCATTGTCGAGCGACACGCTGGCGAGGAAGTCTCCAAATGACAGCTGGCTAACCCTGCGGGCAAATTCGATCGAGACGTCGAAATCGCTTTGTGGCTTCCACGCCAATGACAGCGATCCTTTGGGCCGCTGAAACGTGCGTGAGTTGGCCTCCGTTCCCGTCTGTTCGATTTTGGAATACTCACCGCCGCCGCTCAGCTGCATCGAAAGCTTTGGGGTCAACTGCTTGCTGAAGCTGAGTATCGTCTCATAGCGGTCTTCGGTCACGCCGCCATTGCCGCCGGGGAAGGGCAGCTCAACAAAGCTTCCGTTCGGTGCCAGCTCGAAGAAATTGGATGCGCGGTCGAGCCGATTGAAGGCGGCTTCGCCCGATAGCTGCCAATCGGCCTCCCACATGTTCCAGCCATATTCGAACCGGCCAATCCGTTCGCCAGTTTCATTGGTCTGGTTGAATTGAAATCCGGTGCTGGGTGAACCATCGCCAAATGCATCGACCAGTTCACTGCTGTATTTGTCGCGTTCGAACCGTTCGAGCCCGATCAGCTTGAGCCTGCCGGGGCCAAAAGGGAATTCGATGTCGCCACCAATTTCGTATTGCGGGCCCTTATTCTGCTCGCGAAAGTCCCGCTCGCGCACCAACCCGCTCGCCGCGATTCCGGTTTCGGGCTGGACATTGACCCTGTTATCGCGGCGAACGCTGACATTGAGATTGCCGACCGTGCCGCCGCCGAAGTCATAAGAGAAGTTCCCGGAAAGCCTCGGATTGTCCGATTTACCGGAGAATTTGCTGAATTGCTCCTCGATCACATTGCCGGCACCGTCGGTAATCAGCGTCGGGCCATCTGCACCGTAACGATCGTTGTTATTCGATAGCGACAATGTGTAGTCGAACTCGCCGCTGCTTCCGGTGACCGAAATTTCGCCACCGTAAAGCTGTGCCTCGGTATTGTGTGGGCGAAATCCGGTTCGCCAGCGAAACTGGCCTGAGGTGCCGCTACTGGTGTAGACCACATTGGCGACTTGACCCGTCAGGCCGGGGATATCGAGCGTGGTTCCATCGAGAATCTCGATCCGCACCACGTCGCTCGCCGGGATGCGCTGCAACTGATCCTGGATAGAGTCTGACTTGCTGGAAAAACGCGCACCATTGACGATGACGTTCTGGTTCGCTTCGCCCAGACCCCGCTGCCCCCCGCCATGGGCATTGGCATCGACAATCGCAAAACCCGGAATGCGCAAGACCATTTCATAGGCATTGCGCGGCGCGAACTGGGTGAAATAATCCGGCGGATAGCTCTGGTGGTTCAGTTGCGTGTGTTCGTCTGACACAGGGGGTTCGATCGAAGCCGCGCCGCTACTGTCCGCCGCGTGCGCCAGGGCTGGCGCGGCAAAGGCCATGGCGGAACATGCAGCTAGCAGGGCTGCGCGCTGAAATTTCTTGCACCACAACATTCTGGGCATCCAGTCCTCCCGAGCCAGTCCATGCCCATGAACTGCCAGGCGGCGTAAGCGCCGTTCGGTGGAAGATTCACTTGTCCCGACCAACCGGGGGATTTTTCGACGAACGACAAACATGGGACGATTGGGTTAACGCACTTGAACATCGCGAACTCTGCGCCGACATAGGGCATCGAACATTCTTGTAAGGACAATTCCATGATCGACCTGTTCGGCAATGCCGGAGAATCCCATGGCACGCAGGGCCAGTTCACGCGTGACCCGATGACCGGTGCGCTGGTGCCGGTCGTGGTCGAGCAGACCAGCCGCGGCGAGCGCAGCTTCGACATCTTCAGCCGCTTGCTGCGCGAACGGATCGTTTTCGTGACCGGCCAGGTGGAAGACAACATGGCCTCGCTGATCGTAGCGCAGTTGCTGTTCCTTGAGAGCGAAAACCCTTCGAAGCCGATCAGCATGTATATCAATTCGCCCGGTGGCGTGGTGACGGCCGGCATGGCGATCTATGACACCATGCAATACATCAAGCCGCGCGTTTCAACCGTTTGTATCGGACAGGCTTGCTCGATGGGCTCATTCCTGCTGGCTGCCGGTGAGCCGGGCATGCGCATTGCATTGCCGCAGTCTCGAATCATGATTCACCAGCCGTCCGGCGGGGCGCGCGGTATGGCGTCCGATATCGAGATCCAGGCCAAAGAAATTTTGCTCCTAAAAGAGAATATGCACCGCCTCTATTCCCGCTTTACTGGCAAGTCTGTCGACGAAATCGCCGATGCAATGGATCGTGACACCTGGCTCAGCGCCGCCGACGCGATGAAATTCGGCCTGGTTGACAAGGTCTTCGAAACCCGCCCCGAGGGTGAGGAAAGCGATGGTGAAGAGGGTTCGGGCGGCGCTCCGGAATAAGGCTCTTCATATTTTTCAGACAGTTAAAGTCGTTAACCCGATGCTAAGGTGCCAAATTATCGCATTGGCAAGCCGAATGCGCCATAAACGACCACACTATATTGATTCATAATCTTCCCGTTATAGAGTCGGCGAATCCCATGCCGAAGGTTCTCGGGAAAGGCAGGAATGACGAAATTGAGCGGAACTGACAGCAAAAGCACCCTCTACTGCAGCTTCTGCGGGAAGTCGCAGCACGAGGTACGCAAGCTTATCGCAGGGCCAACGGTCTTCATCTGCGAC
>SBHJ01000202.1 GCA_006226465.1 Alphaproteobacteria bacterium
GAAACCTGGATCACCACGTTGATGGCCGAGGCGATCTGCGCGCGCGCGGCGCGCTGCGGCATGTCGATCCCGCTCATCCCGATCATCTGTTCGACACGGCTGAGTGAATCGCGCGGATTGTTGGCGTGGACCGTGGTCATCGATCCGTCATGACCGGTGTTCATCGCCTGGAGCATGTCGAACGCCTCCCCGGCGCGCACTTCGCCCACGATGATGCGATCCGGCCGCATGCGCAGCGCGTTCTTGACCAGGTCACGCTGGCTCACCTCGCCGCGCCCTTCGATATTGGGCGGACGCGTTTCGAGCCGCGCGACATGCTCCTGCTGCAGCTGGAGTTCGGCCGAATCCTCGATTGTGACGATCCGCTCACGCTCGTCGATGAAGCTCGACAGGGCATTCAGCATGGTTGTCTTACCTGAGCCGGTCCCGCCAGAGATCAAAACGTTGCGGCGTGATCGCACGATCGCCTGCAGCACTTCAGCCATGGCTTCGGGCACCGATTCCAGATCGATCAGCTTCTGCATGCTGATCGGGATCTTCGCGAATTTGCGGATCGAAAGCAGCGATCCATCGAGCGCCAGCGGGGCGATGATCGCGTTGACGCGCGATCCGTCTGCCAGACGCGCATCGACAAAGGGCGAGCTTTCGTCGATCCGGCGCCCTACCGCGCTGACGATCTTCTGGATGATCCGCATCAGGTGCTTTTCATCCTGGAAGCGGGTGGGCGCGCGTTCGAGCACACCGCCGCGCTCGATAAAAACCGTCTCGGCACCGTTGACCAGCACGTCGGTTATGGTCTCATCTTTCAGCAAGGGTTCGATCGGGCCCAGGCCGAGCAATTCGTCCATTACCTCGTCGACCAGATTTGCACGTTCGTCGCGGTTCAAAGGCTGGTCGAAGGTGACCAGCAATTCGGGCACGATCCCGGCGATCTCTGCCTTGATCTGCTCCTCGGGCAGCTTGTCGAGCATCGAAAGATTGATCTTGTCGAGCAGTGCCTGGTGGATCGCCATCCGGATCTGCAGCAGGCTTTCCTCGCGTTCCGAGATGCGCGGGTGCAGCGAAACAACTTCGGCTGGCCTTGAGCTCCTGGGCTTGGCGACTTCGACTTCTTCGGCCTGCGCGGCCTTGGGATCAGGGCGTTTGATATTCCACATTTCAGCTTGCCTCCGGCAGCAAATCCGCCACGAGACTGGCGAGATTTTCGATATCCTTGGCAAATTTGCTGCGGGCCTGGATATCACTCACGAGCTCGCCCTGGTCCTGCGCGCTCCGCAAAAGTTTCGATTCCTCGCAGATCGAGGCGAGGATTGGATGACGCAGTGCGTCCGAAGCATCACCGGTGCCGATGGTCTTGAACAATCGGCTCTCGACCCGGTTCATCACTACCTGGATGGCGGGACGGGGGATGCCCATGGAGATCAGGAAATCCAGCTGGCGCTTGGCATGACGCAGACTTGGGATCGAAAGCGTGCCCACCAGCAAGGTAAGGTCCGCGCCATAGATGGTCGAAAGTGACCAGTTGGTAAGTGTCGCGGGAAGGTCCAGCACCACAACGTCATAATGCCGCCGTGCGATCGCGATCACCCGCGCAAGGGCATCGAAATCCACCGCTTCGATTGGGATGATTTCGGAAGGAGCGGCAATTACATCGACCTGGGCATGGCCTTCGCAAGCCACCGATTCGAGCAGGTCATCATCGAGCCTGCCATCCGAATCAAGCAAATCGGACAGCGTCAGGCGCGGCGCGCAGCCGAGGTAGGAGGTAACATCGCCCGCCTGCAAATCGAGATCGATAACGCAGGCGTGGTGCCCTTTGCCCAAGTCTTGAGCCATCTGCGCTGCAAGGTGGGTTGCGACGGTGGTTGCGCCGCAGCCGCCGATTGTCTTGAGCACGGCAACCACCGGGGCCAACGCCGTGTCGGCGCGGTTGTCGATCTGGCTTGCCGCATCGGCAATCGCGGTCACCAGTTCGTCGATGGCAAAGGGCAGGGCGACGATGTCGCTGACACCGCGGCGCAGCAGCTGGCGCGAAGTGGCGATGTCGACTTTAGCCAGCCCGGCGATAACCGGGACCGAAGGCATTTCGTTGCGCAGTCGGTCGATCCGGTCGAGCGAGCTACGCGAAGCGGGATCGACTTCGATCACGATCAGGGATGCGTTAACAATGGCCGCAACGGGCAATGGTTCGTTGATCGCGCATGCGACACAGGTCACTTGCTGACTGATCGCATCGATGGCGGGCAGCAGGTCGGGCTGAGCGACAATGTGCACGCCCTTTGGAAGGTCCAGCGCCTGGCTCATCGGTGCCTCATGGATTTCTTCAATTCGTCCCATTTCAAATCTCAATTGGAATCACATTTTGCAGGGTCTTCGCAGCTGCTGTCTTCTGCCGTCATGGAATAGGCAAAGTCCGGCAAGCCAACACTGGCCCCAAAGGGAGACAGGACAACGGAATCATAGGTCATCCCGGTCAGTCTAACGGTAATCAATGGCGCAATGTCAGGGCCGTTCGGGTCGCCGGCATATCCCAGCCCCGATCCCCGGTATTCGACCGTGATATTGCTGTCCTCGATCGGCGGATAGATCTGCTTCATCCGAGCCGCAAGCCGAGCAAAGGCTGCACTGTCAAAGGTCGTCCCGGGGCAGGTCCCGGACGTACAGGTGCAGCTTGTACTGGTGCAGGTAATCAAACCGAGAGCAGATGCCGGAATGCGGTCGCCCTGCTCGATCAACACACTGCCAACGGTCTGGTTGACATAGCTGGTGGTTGCGATCTCGGTCGCCAGCGGATCGGTCACCGCTGCCCAACGCGCACCGATCTGCGTTGACTTTTCTGCCTGGTTCAAGCGCCAGGCATAGATGCCGACATCGATCGTGCCGAGCATGAAGAGCAAGAGCAGCGGCAGGACCAGCGCAAATTCGGCGGCAAGCCCGCTTTCGTCCCTTACAAACCGGTTGATCATCCGCGCCATCGTCAGAATCCCATCACGGTTGCTTGCTGGGTCGCCCGAAGCGAAGCGCTATCGGTGAGGACGCCAAGCCCGTTGAACAGCGAATTGTAACCGATAGTGGCGGTAACCACGATAACCGCAGCCGGCTCATCTTCGGTGTAAATACCAGATTCCGCTTCGGGTACCGTTGATGGGTCAGGACAATCAACGGTCACGCTGAAGGCAACATCGCTGGCGTCCCAACCTGAACGTTCCTCTGATCCGTTTGCAAGTGCGCCGGTCAGCGCAACCGCGCGAATATCAGTCTGTAGGTCAGAGGAGATAGTACCACCAGAACGGCAATTGACTTCGTCAAACGAATGACGGGCTCCGAAACGCGCTCCGTCGCGCACAGCTTTTACCAGCTGATGCTCGGAATAGAAGTAATGGCCAGCCTCAAGCGAGGTGAACAGCAGCAGCATGGCGATCGGCGTAATGAGCGCCATTTCGGCAGCGGCCGCGCCTTTCTCGCAAAAGAAAAAGCGACGAAGCAGCATCAGCGCACCAGATACGGGACGTCGCGGCGGATCGTAATGCCGTCGGTCGAACCCGTTCCCCGTGTTGTGTTGACCGAGATGATCTCGACATAGAGCTCATCCTTGCCGGTAAAGTGCTTGCCATTATAGTTCCGGTCTGCCGCAACCTGGACCAGGAACACGTCGATCCACTGGACAACCGGCACATTGGTCGAGCTTCCGCTCACGCCTTCCTTGTTGCAATTGACAACCGCTACCGAAAGCTTGCGGCGATCTGGAGCCGAAATCGGCGTGTAGCCATGTGCGGCGCTGCAAACTGAGCGACCTTTGTGGACCAAGTCGGTCGCCGGTGATCCGCCATTTGTATAGTTGATATCGCCGAGTACCGTAACGCCGTCGACCGTAACGCCGGCGTTGGCTTCTTCCCATTTATATACCTCGTACCGACTGATGGTATCGATCGTATGGTCGAGGGCGCCGTTGTTGTCGAAATCCTGCAGCGCGCCTGCCAGATTGGCCTGCCAGTCCGAATGAGTCCAGCGCGTGCCGTCGCCCCGAATGTAATTGCTGCGGAAATAGGCGTCGCGGTCCCAAACTCCGTCGCCGAAATTGCCGTCAGTATCCCAGCAGTTTCCAGGAGCACCTTCATAGACCGAATGGCAGATATCGCGCGGATGCCCCATGCTCTTGGGCGTATGGGTATAGGTCGCGTTGGCATCGGTCGGGAGGTACGCATCGCCGAGGAAGTCTGGACTTGATCCAGCATAGGGCAGGCGCCAGCCGCCCTGGTTGGTGTTGACTTGGCAGGACTGTCCACTGCTCGCGGCCGAACTCTGCGGCCGCACCATATCCTTGCGCACATTGATTGCGGAAGGGCAGTCACCGCCGGTTTCGCACGCGCCGTTCTCATAAACGTCAAAGCGAGTATTCGCCGCGCCCGGAGCATTGGCGATATTGCCGGTCTGTGTATCGACCGTGCTCGGCCCGACCTGCGCGATGCAATTGCCGGCCGAGCCCCAGCCCAGCGCCTGCCGCACGCCCACCGCACCATTGGCGAGGCCGACATCGAGATAGCCGTAGTTGCCTGGCACCCACTGCCCGCCGCCGCCCGGCTTGGCGAGCAG
>SBHJ01000155.1 GCA_006226465.1 Alphaproteobacteria bacterium
ATCACCGCCTGCTTGTGCGGCATGGTAACATTGCAGCCGCGCCAATTGTCGTCAGCGTTTCGGGCGCGCAGGTATTCTGCGAGCTCGCCAGGGCGGACATGCCAAGCGCGGTATTCTGCATCGATACCCAGCTTTCCGAGCCAAAAATTGTGGATCGCAGGACTCTTCGACTGCGCGATCGGATCGCCGATCACCTCGGCGTAGGGCCTGCTCATGTTTCGAGTTCCCCCAGTTCGCGCAAGGCGCCAAGCACCGGCAACAGAGGCATACCCAGCACCGTGAAATGGTCCCCCTCAATCTTCTCGAACAATTGCACACCCATGGCTTCGATCCGAAATACGCCAACGCAATGGGAAACTTCGGGCCATTCGGCATCGAGGTAATGTTCGATAAACGCAGGTGAGAGCTCGCGAACGCTGAGATAGGCTGACGTAGCCTCGCTCCACTCGCAAGTATCATCGCGTACGATCGCTGCGGCGCTGTGCAGTTCCATCACCTTGCCCGAAAAGAACCGCAAATGCTCCGCCGCCTGCCCGCGATCTTTAGGTTTGTCGAAACGCTGACCATTGCACACAACCAGGCTATCGCTGCCCAGAACCAGCCGCCCAGGGGTTTTCGATGCAACCGCCTGCGCCTTAGCAACACTCAAGGCTTCGGCAATCTCGGTCGATGTGCAACCGTCGAAGCTTGCTTCCAAGGCTCGCTCATCGATTTCGGCGGGAATCGATTCATAGCCCACCCCTGCGGCGTCGAGCATCGCCATGCGCGACGGCGATTTCGAAGCGAGTATCAATGTCATATCGGTTTCGAACCGAGCAAACCCGGCGGTTCCTCGCTCTGTTTGTGGCTAAACAAGCGGATTGCGGCGGCGGCAGTCTCTTCAATCGAGCGCCGGGTCACATCGATTACCGGCCAGCCATTGTCGGCGAACATGCGGCGGGCATATTTGATTTCATCGCGTACATGCTCGTCATCGACATAAGCGGTTTCAGTATCTTCATGCAGGCTGAGCAGGCGGTTGCGGCGGATCTGCACCAATCGATCGGGCGCAGTGGTAAGCCCGATCACCAGTGGACGGCGCAGGCGAAACAATGCGTCGGGCGGAGGGCTTTCAACCACGATCGGGATATTGGCGGTCTTGTAGCCGCGGTTGGCGAGGTAGATGCTGGTCGGCGTCTTCGAGGTGCGCGAAACCCCGGCGAGAACGATATCCGCCTGCTCCCAGTTCTCCCAACCCACCCCATCGTCATGCGCGATGGTGAATTGGATTGCTTCGACTCGCTTGAAATATGCCTCGTCCATCAGATGCTGGCGACCGGGGCGGCCGTGCGCCTCCTGGCCCAGTTGCGATTCGAGCGCTTCGGTCACCGCATCAAGCACCGGCACCGCAGCGAGACCCAACTGGCGGCAATGTTCCTCCAGCCGCGCCCGCGTTTCTGGATTGACCAGTGTGAACAGGACCAGGCCAGGGTTGTCCGCCAGATCAGGCACGATCCGATCAAGGTGTTGGCGTGACCTGACCATCGGCCAGAAATGGCGCACCACATCAGCATCCTCGAACTGGGCCAGCGCCGCCTTTGCGATCATTTCCAGTGTTTCCCCGGTCGAATCCGATACAAGGTGCAGGTGCAGGCGATACATGGCGCGATTCAGAGCCTCTCTTGGGCCTGTGGAGATTTACCGGCATAAACCACGGGAGAAACCTGCCGACAAGTTCAAGGATGGAATTGATGCCCGCTACCAGCGATCCGCATCGCGGTTTGTCGACATGACAATATGATTATCGACAGGCTGGGGACAATCAGGAAAACTTTGACTCGACTCAGGGAATCTCGCGATTCGCAGTCAACCACAGGCTTTGCATTACGGGAGAAATCGGGCAGTGGGCCGCTATCCCCGGTATCCACAGGACCAACAACCACATTAATCCTCTTTAAATATATATATTTATTGTTGAATGGAAACTTTGCATGCCTGGTTTGCTTCTCGATACACTGAATGGAAGGCGCGCAGACAAGGTGCCGATGTGGCTCATGCGGCAAGCTGGCCGCTACCTGCCCGAATATCGCGAATTGCGTGCAGCCAAGGGTGGATTCCTCGACCTGGTCTATGACAGCGATGCCGCGACTGAGATTACCTTGCAGCCGATCCGTCGGTTCGGATTTGATGGGGCGATCCTGTTTTCCGATATTCTGATTGTGCCGCACGCCTTGGGTCAGGGTTTGGAGTTCCTCGCCGGTGAGGGTCCGAAGCTTTCTCCGCGCCTGCTCGATTCGAAGTTGGAAAGCTTCACGGCTGCACCTGAGCGTTTCGATCCGATCTATCAGACGGTTCGGTCATGCCGTGCGCAATTGCCCGATGACGTGACCATGCTCGGCTTTGCCGGGAGTCCCTGGACCGTCGCGACCTATATGGTGGCGGGGGAGGGAAGCCGTGACCAGCACGAAACCCGCGCACTTGCCTATCGCGATCCAGTGCTGTTCCAGTTGATTATTGACGTGATCACCGATGTCACAGTCAGCTATTTGCGCGGCCAGATCGAGGCGGGCGCTGAAGCGATACAATTGTTCGATAGCTGGGCGGGGAGCCTTGCGCCCGATGAGTTTGAGCGCTGGGTGATTGCGCCCAATTCGGCGATTGTGGATGCGCTGAAGCAATCGCACCCGGGAGTGCCGGTGATTGGATTCCCCAAGGGTGCGGGTGAAAAGCTGTCTGCCTATGCGCGTGAAACTGGGGTTGGCGCGGTGGGAGTGGATGAAACACTCGATCCGCTATGGGTGAATGCCAATCTGCCCGAAGGAATGCCGGTACAGGGAAATCTTGATCCCTTGTTGCTCCTGGCGGGCGGCGATGCATTGGTCGAGCGAGCCCAACTCATTCTCAAGGTATTTTCGGCGCGCCCACACGTATTCAATCTCGGTCACGGGATCGGACAATTCACCCCGATAGAACATGTCGAACAGCTTATAGCCACAGTGAGGGGTGAAATTGCACCACGATAGGCCTAAATGGCGCAAATGCAGGATGCACTGGCGATGATCTATCTCTGGCTCAAAGCAGGTCACATCCTGTTCGTGATCTTCTGGATGGCCGGCCTGTTCATGCTGCCACGCTTTTTCGTCTATCATCATGAGGACGGAGCGCCCGGATCGGATTCGGACAAGGTCTGGATTCACCGCGAACAGCGGCTGCTCAAGATCATCCTGATGCCGTCAATGATTGCGGTATGGGTGTTGGGCTTAACGCTGGCCTGGACAACCGGTGCGTTCGCTCAAGGATGGTTCCACTTCAAGCTGCTGCTTGTGCTGGCCCTGTCCGGCTATCATGGCTGGATGGCGAGTTACGCGAAGAAGCTGGTGCGCGGTGAGCGTTCGCTAGAGGGCAGGAAATTGCGGATTCTCAACGAGGTGCCGGGATTGGTGGCAGTACTGGTAGTGATCCTTGCGGTTGTGCGGCCGTTTTGATCTTCTGTGATTGACGGCCCACTGCGGCGGCCCTATTTTACGACTCTCTTACCGGTTCAGGCTTCGCATAACGTGCAGCCGGGTCTGCTTTCTCCAAGCCCTTAGCCTCTGTCACAGAGCTACTGACCTGCCGGCCTATCCTGATTGGAATACAAAAGAATGCATCTCAAAGAACTCAAAGGAAAAAGCCCGGCGGAATTGGTCAGCATGGCCGAGGAACTGGATGTTGAAGGCGCATCAACCATGCGGCGGCAGGACCTGATGTTCTGCATCCTGCGCGAACTCGCCGAAGACGAGGAATATGGCGAAAAGATCATGGGCGTCGGCACGATCGAGGTCATGCAGGATGGTTTTGGCTTCCTGCGCAGCCCCGAAGCAAATTACCTCGCCGGCCCGGACGACATCTATGTTTCGCCCAACCAGATCCGCAAATGGGGCCTGCGCACCGGCGATACGGTTGAAGGCGAAATCCGCGCGCCCAAGGATGGCGAACGCTATTTCGCGCTGACCAGCCTCTCCAGCGTTAATTTCGACGATCCGGAAGCCGTCCGACATAGAACCAATTTCGACAATCTCACCCCGCTCTATCCGGACGAGAAACTCTCGCTCGACACGCTTGACCCGACGGTCAAGGACAAGAGTGCGCGAGTGATCGATATCATCAGCCCCCAGGGCAAGGGCCAGCGTGCGCTGATCGTCGCTCCGCCGCGTACGGGTAAGACGGTGCTGCTGCAGAACATTGCCAAGGCGATCACTGACAATCATCCGGAGGTCTTCCTCATCGTATTGCTGGTCGATGAGCGTCCGGAAGAAGTTACCGACATGCAGCGCAGTGTGAAGGGTGAAGTGATTTCCTCGACCTTTGACGAGCCTGCGACGCGCCACGTACAGGTCGCTGAAATGGTGATCGAGAAGGCCAAGCGCCTGGTCGAGCACAAGAAGGACGTGGTGATCCTGCTCGATTCGATCACCCGCCTCGGCCGTGCTTACAACACCGTCGTGCCGAGCTCGGGCAAGGTGCTGACCGGCGGTGTCGATGCCAACGCGTTGCAGCGGCCCAAGCGTTTCTTCGGCGCGGCGCGCAATATCGAGGAAGGCGGTTCGCTCTCGATCATCGCCACCGC
>SBHJ01000025.1 GCA_006226465.1 Alphaproteobacteria bacterium
AGGCTGAGGCCAGGAATTCCTATCTCGGGGCCCTGCGGGGGCTGCGTGGCACCTTTGTGATGGTGGGGCTGTTCAGCGCGATTATCAACCTGCTGATGCTGACCGGGCCGGTCTATATGCTGCAGGTCTATGACCGGGTGCTCTCGTCCGGGTCGGTCTCGACGCTTCTGGGGCTCTTTGGCATCGTGATCCTGCTCTACGGGTTTCTCGGCCTCTATGATTTCCTGCGCGCGCGGCTCTTGTCGCGGGCGGCCCTGCGGCTTGATGCGCAAGTCGGCGAAGAGGCCTTCCGCTTTGTCTTGCGTGCAGGCGCGATCGGGGCGAAATCCCGTATCGATCCGAGGGCACAGCCGGTGCGCGATCTTGAACTGGTGCGCGGTTTCATGAGCAGCCCGGCCATCACCGGGCTTTTCGATCTGCCCTGGATGCCGCTCTTTCTTGGGCTGGTGTTTTTTGTCCATCCCTGGTTGGGATTCTTGACGCTGGCCGGGGCAGGGGTGGTGACGGTTGCGGCTCTGCTCAATCAATTCCTGGCGCAAAAATCCATCAGCCAGGCAATGTCGATGGAAGGCGCCGAGCGCAACCTCGCAGGGCTGGCGCGCAGCGATGCCGAGACCATCAGCGCGCTTGGCATGCGCGAACGGCTGGTCACGCGCTGGCGGGCGCAGCATGATGCGTCCCTGGCGGCGGGGCAGGTGGGCAGCGATCGCTCCGAGGGGTTTGCCTCTTTCTCGAAATCCTTCCGGCTTTTGCTGCAATCGGCGCTTTTGACCATGGGGGCCTTTCTTACCCTGCAGCAGGAGATCACGCCGGGCATGATCATCGCCACCTCGATCATCGCGGGGCGGGCGCTGGCGCCGGTCGATCAGGTGATTGGCC
The DNA here is from genome assembly GCA_006226465.1 of Alphaproteobacteria bacterium. Taxonomy (GTDB): domain Bacteria; phylum Pseudomonadota; class Alphaproteobacteria; order Sphingomonadales; family Sphingomonadaceae; genus Erythrobacter. The sequence goes on from SBHJ01000025.1 coordinate 880, forward strand.
AGTGGCGTGCGATCGGCCGTGCGCGGGAAGCGCATAAACGCCTGCGTGACATTTTTGGCCAACTGCCGGCCGGCAAGCCACGGATTGACCTGCCCGCTCCCGTGGGTGAGCTTCGTGTCACGTCCCTGACCAAGCTGGCCCCGGTGGATCCCGAGATGGGCGCCGATCGCCCCCGCATCCTTGACCGGGTCAGTTTCGCTCTTTCGGCGGGGGACGGTCTGGGCGTGGTCGGCAACAGTGCTGCGGGCAAATCGACGCTGGCGCGGCTTCTGGTCGGGGCCTGGGTGCCCGAGGCCGGCGAGGTCCGGCTTGACGGCGCCACGCTTGATCAATGGACGCCAGAGTCGCTTGGGCGTCATATCGGCTATCTGCCGCAAACCCTTCAGATGCTGCCGGGCAGCGTTGGTCAGAACATAGCGCGCTTCGATCCCGAGGCGAAGGATGCCGATGTGATCGATGCCGCGCGTATCGCCGGTGTGCATGAGATGATCCTGAGGCTGCCCGACGGCTATGCCACCCATATGGACCAGATGACCCGCCCCTTGTCAGGCGGGCAGATTCAGCGTTTGGGGCTGGCGCGTGCCATCTTCGGGGCCCCCCGCCTGATCGTGCTGGACGAACCCAATTCCAATCTTGACGCCGATGGCGATGATGCCCTGTCCCAGGCGATCCACACCATGCGTCAGCGCGGCAGCGTCGTGGTGGTCATGGCGCATCGGCCAAGTGCCATTGCTGCGGTCAACAAGGTCCTGTTGCTGCATCAGGGGCGCGCGGCAAAGTTCGGCGACAAGGATGAGGTGCTGCGCGGCGCGGCCCGTCCGGTCTCGGTCGTGGCGCAGTGAAGGGGCCCGGAATGTCAGCAGAAGCCTTTTCCACCCCCGTCCTGAAAACCGACATCTCCCGGGCGGGCCGTATCGGCATGCTGGCGGGGCTGGTCCTGATGGTGGCGGTCTTTGCCTGGGCCTATCTTACGCCGATCAGCGGGGCGGTTATCGCCTCGGGCGCGGCGGTGGTGCGGGGAAAACCCAAGATCGTCCAGAGTCTCGATGGCGGCATCATCGACGAAATCCGGGTGTCGGATGGGGATCGGGTCAATGCGGGCGACATGCTCTTGCGTCTGGATCCGACGCTGTTGCGGATCAATCTGGAAATGTATCGCAACCGCCTGGCAGAGACCCGTGCCAAGATCAGCCGCCTGCGGGCAGAGCAGCTTAACAGCAAGGCCCTGGTTTTTGACTATGACACCAGGTTCCTGGAGGATCTGCCGCTGGGAATTATCAATGTCGGACAACGGGAGATATTCGAGGCCCGTCTCGAGGTGATGAAAGGGCGCAAGGAGCAACTGCGCGAAAAGATCGAGCAGTTCTACAACCAGATTTCGGGCGTGGAGGGCCTTATCCAGGCCAAGCGCGATCAGCTGGCCTTTGTGGAACAGGAACTGGTCGATGTCAGCGCGCTGCACGCGGAAGGGCTGGCCCGTGAGGGTCAGGTGCTCGAATTGCAGCGGTCCCGATCCGGGCTTCTGGGCGAGATTTCCGAGCATCAGTCCGAAATGGCGCGAATCCGCAATTCAGTTCGCGACACCGAGCTCGAAATTCTCCAGTCCGACCGCCAGTTCAAGGAACAGGTCGTCACCGATCTGGGAGAGGCGGTCACGCAGGGCGAAGAGCTGCTGTTGCAGATCGTGACGGCCCGCAAACAGCTGGAACGGATCGACATCCTGTCGCCGGTGGATGGCATCGTGCATGAAATGCAGGTTTTCAACGCAGGCGGCGTGGTGCCGCCGGGCGAAACGATCCTGCAGGTCATCCCGGTCTCGGAAGGGGTGGATTTCGAAGTCAGGGTCGCCCCCGATGCGATTGACCAGGTGATCCAGGGACAGCGCGCAAAGGTGGTCTTTTCCGCCTTCAGCACGCGCACCGCGCCCGAAATCTTCGGCAGGGTCTCGGGGATATCCCCCAGCAGTGTCACCGATCCGTCGACGGGGCAGAGTTTCTACCGGGTGACTCTGGCAATCCCGCCCGAACAGCTGGCGCTTCTTGAAGGGCATGAGATATTGCCGGGGATGCCGATCGAGGCCTTTTTGCAAACCGGCGAGCGGACGGTCCTGAGCTATCTTGTCAGGCCGCTGACCGATCAGTTGCGTCGCGCTTTCCGCGACGATTAGGGCGGGGGCGTGTGATGCAGTGATGGCACAGCGGGCCATCATTATGAAGGATGTCTTGTTTTAAAACGATTTTCAGGCGATGCTGTGGCAGAGCAGCCGCATGACGACAACCGGATATCAAAAACCGGGCGCATGGGGCGATGAGGCAGGATGTTTTTATGACCGGAAAGAGCTGGTGCCACGCGCCACGCGCATTCGTTGTTCTGGCTGGGCTGTCGGCTCTGGCGGGCTGTTCGGATGATCCGTACAAGCCCCCGGTCTTTTCCTTTCTGTCGTCCTACAAGGCCAGCGCGGACAGCGCGCCGGTTCTGCTGAGCAACACCGACTGGTGGAAGACATTCAACGATCCCACCCTGAACGCTCTGGTCGAGATCGGGCTTGCCGACAATCTCAATCTGGAACTGGCCAAGGAACGGGTGATCGAGGCGCAGGCGATCCAGCGCAGCGTGCCGCAATCGGCGTTCCTGTCACCCCGGGCCGGCGTGCGACGTGAGCGCACGGACAGCGGCAGAAATCAGACCCGCGCCGAGGCCGGGCTCGGGTTCGACTGGATCCTGGACATCTATGGCGGCCGCCGGGCGCAGATCGACGCTGCCGGGGGGCGCATCGAGGTGGCCGATGCAGAGGTGGATGCGGCCCAATTGCTATTGCTGCTCAATATAGCCAATGCCTATATCGACCTGCGCTATCAGCAGACAGCCCTTCAACTGCGGCACTCGGAATTGCGATCACGCCGCCAGACGCTGGATCTGATCGAGCGCCTGCAACAAGGCAATGCCGCCACCCAGGTCGATGTGGTCAAGGCGCGCGCGCTTGTATCCGAGACCCGCGCGGATATCCCCGAAATCAAGGCTGCGATCGACACGGCCAAGAACGAACTCGCAGTGCTTCTGGGCAAGGTGCCCGGCACATTGCAGATTGATCTTGACGGCTCCGCGCGCCAGCCGCGCGTGTCGCTTTCGCCCGAGGTGGGCATACCGGCCGATCTTTTGCGCAACCGCCCTGATATCCGGGTGGCCGAGCGCAGCTATTACGCCGCCTTCCGCGATGTCGCGGGCGCGCGCGCCGACCTCTATCCACAGCTTTCCCTGAGCGGGACGATTACGCGCACCTCGCTTTCAGGATCCCGTGGCACCGAGTATTTCTTCGGGCCTTCGCTGCAGTTTCCGATCCTGCCCAACAGTGCCCGCCGCGCCACGGTCGAACAGCGCCAGTCGCTGGTCCGCCAGGGCCATACCCAATGGAAGCTGACGGTGCTCGAGGCGATCCGGGATGTCGAAAGTTCTCTGGTCGATTACTCTGCGAGCCTCTCGGCACAGCGCGCCGCCGAAGAAACCGTGCGGCTCTATAAAGAGGTCGTGACGCTGACCCGTCAGATCGTCACCGGCGACGGCGCCACAATCCGCGACCTCATCGAGGCCGAACAGAACGTCGCCACCGCCAACACCACCCTTGCCGCCACCCTCAACCGCGTCGGCCGCAGCTTTGTGGCCCTGAACGTGAACCTCGGGTCGGGTCATGCGGTTGGAAGGGAT
>SBHJ01000221.1 GCA_006226465.1 Alphaproteobacteria bacterium
GCTGAAGCCGGGATTGTTGTAGCCAAAGAAGCCGATCAGCGAGTTTTTGTAGTGATAGAGGCGTGCGCCACCAGTCAATGTCAGCTTGTCAGTCACATCGAAACTGATTTCACCGAACGCGGCTGAGTCCCGGTCAATACGCGTCTGACGCGTCAGCCAGATATCGCTCTCCGTTCCAGGCACCTTGATAAAATCGGCTATATCATCGACGATATAGTTCTGAGTAATCTCATGCCGCTGGCGCTGCGCAAAGACGCCACCGATGAATCGAATTGGAGCGTCCTGCGGACTGGAGATACGAAATTCTCCAAACGCGCGACGGTATTTGTCTCCACCCTCGATATATTGATTGGGGCTGACCAGGTCGTAATTGTTATCGTAGAAATAGACGCCGTAGCCGTAGAGTGCATCATAGAAATAGGCATAGTCCGAATAATCGAGGTCAGTTACGTCACGGCGCCACAAGTGACCGCCGGTAGCCACCATATCCCAATTACCGATCTTGCCTTCGATCGTCAGAGCAGCCTGGAGCCATTTGTCCTTGCTGTATTCAGGGTTGTACTGAACCGTTTGCAGGCTCTTGGTCACCGCAGTCGAACGTTCTTGAGCAAAGCTGCCGTCGGCTTGCTGCACTTGGCCCATCACCGTCGGCCGGATCGTCCAATTTTCGTCAAGCTCGATCCCCAGCGCCAGCCTCGCCCCGTAGGTATCTACTTCGTTGTAATTGTCTTCAACGAAGGCTGCGTTGTCATGAACGATGCCAGAACTCGGATAGGTCCGGCTGCCGGCAATATTGTCAATGTAGCCGGCGTCCTTGCGATACCAGGCCACCAAACGCAGCGCAGCATTGTCTGAAAGTTTGGCATTGTAGAAGCCTTCAACAGTACCGCCAAAACCACCGCGCGCAACGCTATTGATCTCGACGTCCATTGCACCATAACTGCCTGAATAGTCGGGCTGGTTGGTGACCATTTTGATCGTGCCCGCCATCGAGCTGGCACCGTATAGCGTACCCTGCGGACCCGCCAATGCTTCCACGCGCGCAAGGTCATAGGCATGGATATCCAATGCACCCTGAATCGTGGTGATGGGCATTTCGTCAAGGTATGTGCCGACAGTCGGGAGCGAGGTCGAGTGGTTGGCGTTCTCGCCGCTAGCCACGCCGCGGAAATAGACCTGGCTGAAGCCCGGCCCGAGCGTCTGGACGGTAACCGAGGGAAGGAATTTGACCGCATCCTGCAGCTCGCTGACATGCAGCTCCGCCAGCTTTTCCGTGCCCAAGGCCGTGATTGCGACAGGAACGTCCTGCAAATCCTGCGCACGCTTTTGCGCGGTCACGATGATGACGTTTCTGTTCGCTTCGGCATCATCCTGCGCGACCGCTGGTGTAATCGCGGTCATGGCGCTGCCGGCCAAAAGGCTGGCGGTGAGAATGCGTGCATTTTTGTTGAAGCTTGCCAAGGTATCCTCCCTGATTGGCTTTTGCCGAGGTAGTCCGCCACAAGCGGCCGCGATTGCCAAGTGCCAGCAACCAAATCGCCTCAAAAAGCCGCCGTTTTCCCCAATTCATTGCATTTTTGCCACAATCCCCATCGGTCAGGTCAAGGCCGGGACGCATATGTCTCCGGAAGATCACCGAGCGCTGCGCGAAGTGCCGAAAGCCATTGTTCGTATGGCTCCCATTGCCCCACTCCATCGCGATTGATTGGGCGCCTCACTTGCTCCGAAGAGGCTGTGCGCACAGCGCGCTCGTTGCGATGAAATTCGAGGCAATCTGGCTCGAACTCCAATCCCAGATAATCGAGCAAGGCGCGAACTTCGCTTTCGGGATCGTCGAGCAATTGCTCGTGGATCACGCGATGGATGCGGCCGGGCAGAACGCGATCGTAGTGATCCATCGCCCGGACATAGTCGGCATAATATCGACCGATGTGATCGAGCGAATAGGAAAAGGCCTGCCCTTTCGCAAAGTGCTGTCGATAATTGGAAAAGCAGCAATCCAGCGGGTGCCTGCGAGCATCCACGATCTTTGCATTGGGCAGGATTAGGTGGATGAAACCGGCATAGCTCCAATTATTGGGCAGCTTGTCGATGTAGAACGGCCTGCCTGTCTTGCGCTGGATTCTGGTTCGCTCAAGGAATTCCGCACCCAGCTCGGCAAAGCGCGCCTGCGGCATCTCCAAGATTGCATCGGGCCAGTCGCGCAACTCGCCGCCAGCCTTCCTCGCTTCGCGCATGGCAATCGCTGGAATGTCTGGCAGTTCCATCGTCCCTTCGACCTGCGAGTGGCTCGATAGGATTTGTTCAAGCAGAGTCGAGCCCGCACGCGGCAAGCCAAGGATGAAAATCGGATCGGGGGTTGGATCGCCGCCCCCTTCATGCTGGGCCAGGAACTCCGGTGTCAACACCTCTATCATCTGGTCGACCTGGTCCGTGATCACCTGCGGATCATATCCAAGTTCTTCGCACCGCAGTGCGTTCCCGGCAGCAAAATGCCGAAAACTTGCCTCTGGTTCGGCATGATCGCCATAGGCCTTGCCCAACGCAAAGTGGAGGTGAAGTGCGTCTTCGGACTTGGGTTCGCCTTGAAGGGCCTGCTCCATCGCGGCGACATCACTGTCCGAAAATTCAATCGTCTTGAGGTTGGCAAGGCTCCACCAAACTTCACCAAGATCGGGCTGGTTATCGAGTGCCTTGCGATAGGCGGCGATACTCTCCTCCTGCCTACCTACCGTCTTGAGCATGTGCCCGTAACTCATCCACAGCTTGGCATGGTGCGAGAACGTTTCGACCAGTTCGGCATAGAGCTTGAGTGCCTCGTCGTAATCGCCAATCCGCCCCAGCGTCGCCGCCAAAAGATTTCGATTGCCGGGATTCGCCGGATCCTGTTCCAGGACTTCGTCCAGAACCCTGGCCGCCTCTTCATACCGGCTTTGCTTGTAAAGGACGTTGGCGAGGTTCGCGCGCGCAGCTGTGAATGACGGCGCGAGCTCTAACGCTCTCCGCAGCAGCTTCTCCGAATCCGGCAGTCGTCCAAGTCTCGCAGCCAGTTCCGCCATCAATCTGATCGCCGCGACATCGGTCGGCGCCCGCTTGAGCCGATCACGCAGAAGTGGCTCGGCCTCGGTCAATTCTCCCGAAACCAGCGCGTCAGCCGCCCTCAGCAATTCGGGGTCATTTACCGAGGCTTTGACCGCCCTCGCATAGGCGGCGTCCGCGGCTTCCAGCTTCTCACGAGCGGTCCAGAGATCCCCTAGCGCGCGCCAAGCACCTGACAGGCGTGGATTGCGCGCGACGGCCATCTCGATGTGCCGAAAAGCCTCAGCTTCCTGGCCAAGCGCAGCACAAGCGAAGCCGAGTTCCTGATAGACGTCAGCTCGCGCCTCGCCTCGTTCGGAAAGCTTGCGCAGCAAGGTTGCCGCACCGGCTGGGTTACCTCGCCTCCGCATCGAGACAGCTAGTAAAAGCAATGCATCGGGATGTTCTGGGTGCGCATCGAGCAATTGCTGCGCCCGCCGCCCAGCCTCTGCAGCGTCCCTGCTCAGCAGCCCCCCAATGGCCCGCAACTCGTCTTCGATTGTATTTGCCGTCATTGAGCCTTCAATTGCCACAAGCTGCACTCTTCGCCAATCATGCGCCGCCCGATCTGTGCCCCGAACCAACGCAGCAAGGCGATATCATCGGTCTCTTGCCTTCTCAAACGCGGCAATGAACGAAGCCAGGTTATCGCCCAGCGCATCGCATAGATAGCCACCTTCCTGGACCAGCACTGTGGGTCCTTGATAGCTGGCGGCAATGGCCGACGCGATCTTCCCGTATCCCTCGGTCGAAACCGCCAGTCCGCCAAACGGATCGCCCTCGAAGGCGTCGAGCCCCAAGGCAATCACGAGCGCATCCGGCCCAAACTGCTCGATTCTTTCAAGTGCACCACCAAGCGCGTCAAGAAAACCATCGTCGCCTGTGCCGCGCGGCAGCGGAAAGTTTAGGTTGAAGCCCGCCCCCGCTCCCGCTCCGGTTTCGCCTGCATATCCCCAGAAGAATGGATAGAAGCGCTCCGGATCGGCATGGATTGAAATCGTCAGCACCGAGGGATCGGAATAGAAGATTTCCTGAGTCCCATTGCCATGATGCAGGTCGATATCGAGTGTCGCGACGTTGGGATATCGAGACTGCAATCGGCGGGCCGCGATGGCTGTATTGTTGATATAGCAAAATCCACCCGCCACTTCGGACGCTGCATGATGCCCGGGCGGACGGCACAATGCGTAAGCCTCCCGATCCCCCGACAATACCGCGTCAGCAGCGGCTATGGCGCACTGTGCGCTCCAATAGGAACTTGACCAGGTCTCGGCACTGATCGGGCAGCTTGCATCGCTCATGTGCCAACCTGCTTGGGCCACGACAGAGGCGGGGTATCCACCGTCACGCCGCGATGGGTGTATATTTGGTGTGACCGAGGCTGCCGCGCCCTTGATCCTGCTCCAGCGGGCGAAGGAGCGCTCAAGGAATTGCAGGTAGCGATCCGGATGCACCGCAGCGATTGGGCCAATCCCGGCATCGGGCGGACATTC
>SBHJ01000205.1 GCA_006226465.1 Alphaproteobacteria bacterium
CAGGCGCGCGGGTTGGTTCGAACGGTGCGGATCCTGCGCGAAGCCGGCATGGAGCCGATTGCGCTTAAGGGCGTGGCATTGGCCTATCGCGACTATCCCGCGCCGCAGCTGCGGGTCTTGCGCGATGTGGACTTGCTGCTGCCCGCATCGGAAGTGGTGCAAGCGCACCGCCTGCTACTGTCATGCGACGGTTTCGTCCCCGCGCCCTGGGCGGGGCAATATGGTCCTGAATTCGGACACCAATTGCCTGAAATAGTCGATGAAGAGCACGGCCTGGTGATCGAACTGCATCACCGGTTGAATGCGCGCGGCTGGACGGGCGACGCACAACTTTGCGAAATGATCCGTGCCGAATGCGAAGGGATCGAGCTGATGGGCGAGGCTATCCGCGTTCCGCCTGCGCGGCTGAACCTGCTCCACCTGGTCGAGCACGCCACGCTGCACCACGCTTTCTCAAACGGCCCCGCAATTCTTGCCGACCTGCATTATCTCGCTGGGGCGAACGCCTTGGATTGGGAAGCCATCCTGGCCGATGCGCGCGAACTGCAATTGGAGCGGTCGCTGGAACTGCTGGTGGCACTTGCGCTGCGGCATGGTGGAGAATGGATCCCTGGACAGCTGGCGGGGAAGTCACCTGTACCTGCTGATGTCCTCGACGCCGCAGATCAGGCCATGCTGGCTGGCGAAGAGACGCATCGTCAGCTCGCGCAGTTATGGCGATTGGCGGGTCGCAGCGAAGGGAGCACAGCGACGATGTCGGCAGCCGCGCGGATACTTCATCCCAATCAGGACGAGTTGGCCAATCTCTCTCATCGGCCGCCTCACAGCATTCTGCGCTGGCTTGGCTATCCCAGATGGATAGCCGAGAAGGGACGTCGATTCCTCAGGGCCAGGAGCACAGTTGCGCGAAGCGGCGAATATGCGGGTTATGCTTCGCTCCGAAGCTGGATCGGCGGTGAAATCTCGACCGGTGAAGACTTGTTCATTTCAGGTGAACCCGGTTGATCGTGCTTTCACCATGCGGCAAGTCGTCGAAGCCAGACACTTCGAGAGATCGGACCGGATGCAAGTGAACCTCATCCCCTGCGATATTCCTGGCCCTGTGATCATCGAGCCGCAGGTCCATGAAGATCCGCGAGGGTTCTTCCTGGAAAGCTGGAGCGCCGATGCCTTTCGAGAAGCGGGGTTCGACGCGGATTTCGTGCAGGACAATCATAGTCGCTCACAAAGGGGAGTGTTGCGGGGCCTCCATTTCCAGAACCCGATGGCACAGGGAAAGCTTGTGCGGGTCGTCAACGGAGCAGTCTTCGACGTGGTGGTTGACCTGCGCTGGTCGTCCTCCAGTTTCGGTCGGTGGATCGGTCTGGAGCTTTCGGATCAGAACCGGCGCATGCTGTGGATTCCCGCGGGCTTTGCCCATGGCTTTCTTACATTAGAAGACGACACCGATTTCCTCTACAAATGCACCGCACCCTATGCGCCCGAACACGAACACACCCTGGCATGGAACGATCCGGCGATGGGCATAGAATGGCCGATGGACAGGTCGGATATCGTGATCTCCGAAAAAGACGCTCGGGGCCTGTCACTGGCAGAAGTCCCGGCCTTCGCATGAAAGCGCTGGTCACCGGGGCCGGCGGGCAGTTGGGCAAGGCGCTGCTTGCAAGCGTTCCCGACGGATGGGAGTGTCTGGGGTTGGATCGTGCAGCGCTCGACCTGGCCGATCATGCGCAGATCGCGCGGCTGGTGCGGGCCGAACGGCCCGATCTTGTGATAAATGCCGGAGCCTATACTGCGGTCGATCGTGCGGAACGGGAAGTCGATCTGGCCATGGCAGTAAACGCCGGGGCTCCTGGCGTATTTGCCCGAGTGCTTGCGGACCATGGTGGGCGCTTGCTGCAGGTCTCCACCGATTTCGTGTTCGATGGGCAGGCGAAGCGCCCTTATCTTCCTGACGATATGCGCAATCCACTGTCCGCCTACGGAAGGTCCAAGGCACTGGGTGAGGACGCTGCCGGTGATGCATCAATTATTCTGCGTACTAGTTGGATATATGCATCTGGCTGCCACAATTTCGTGCGGACCATGCTGGGGCTGATGCGCGATCAAGACGAACTCAGAGTGGTCAACGACCAGGTGGGCTCGCCGAGCTGGGCACCTGATATCGCGCGCACGATCTGGGCGCTTGCGGTGGCGGACAGACCGGGCGCTTACCACCATCGCGACGCCGGCGAAACGAGCTGGCATGGCTTTGCCGAGGCGATTGCCGAAGAGGCTCACGCATTGGGCCTTATTCCACGCCCTCCGGTGATCCACCCGGTTTCAACCGACAAGTACCCTACACCGGCGCGGCGCCCCCCCTTTTCGGTGCTGGATGACAGCGCGACGCGTAAATTGCTCGAAGACGGCACCAAACACTGGCGGGAAAACCTCAGGCGCATGCTCGAACAGGAGCTACAGGCCATGGATGGCGGAGTGCCGCGCTTCACGGCAGGGCACCAACGGATAACGAGTTGAAACTGTCTGTCCCAGCCACGTTGCGCGATAGCCTTTTCAGCCTGATGGGTGGTGTGGGCCCGCTCGCTATTGCCCTGATCAGCATTCCGTTGTTGATTGAACACATAGGTGCCGCACGCTTTGGTGCCTTGACGATTGTATGGCTCTTGCTGGGCTACTTCGGCCAGGCTGACTTCGGCATCGGGCGCGCCGTCACGCAGCGTATCGCAGCCATGGCGGGGGACCAGCCAATGGCCCGCGCGCAGACCATTTGCACAGCGCTGATCGTCAACAGCGGGATTGGAATCGCGCTGGCCGTGCTGGCCGGCATAGCGGCCTATCTGTTCTTCACCGGCCCGTTTGATGTCTCTGCAGACCTGCGCGCGGAGTTGGTCGATGCGGCCTGGCTAGTCGGCGCGACAATTCCCATCGTGACGATATTCGGCGTGGCGCATGGCAGCCTTATCGGCAGCCAGAAATTCGGCGCCGCTGCGCTGGCAACGTTCCTCGGCAATTCATCCATGCAGCTGTTTCCGCTCGCAATGGCGGTACTGGGTAGCAACCACATGAGCGCCTTGATCGCGGCATCGCTGGCGGGGAGAGCAATCGGTTTGGTTCTGGCGCTTGGCGGAATGTGGAACCACTCGCTCAAGGATCAGCCATGGCGGACAAGCAGGGCTGAAGCGGTAGAACTATTTCGCTTTGGCAAATGGGTCATGCTGACCGCGCTGATCGGGCCTTTCATGATCCTTTCCGATAGGTTCCTGATCGGTACGTTTCTGGGCGCTGTCGCTGTCGCCGCCTACGCCGTGCCCTATCAAGTCGGAAGCAGGACGCAGGTATTTCCCCAGGCATTGCTGACCGTGATGTTCCCGCGCTTCGCCAGCGGCGATGCGGGACAGGCGAATGCTTCTGCCAATCAGGTCACGGCCGTCATTGCCATCCTTTATGCAGTTCCGATCATCTGCCTGATCTGTCTCACCGAACCGCTCTTGGATTTGTGGATCGGTGCAAATCTGGATCCCCGCTCGGTGCTGGTCGCACGCATTCTGCTTGCCGGTTTCTGGATCAATGCGTTGGCCCAGGTGCCTTATAATCTGATGCAGGCGAGCGGAAATCCTCGCTCTGTCGCGCTGCTACATCTGGCCGAACTGCCGTTCTATATCGCGCTGCTGGTGTTGCTCGGGGGGGCTTTTGGCCTGCCGGGATTTGCAGCCGCCTTCGCTATCCGCTGCGCCGTCGATTGCGGCTTGCTGTTTGCGCGGAGCGGCTTGCGATTGGGGCGTTTGTGGCCCCAAGTGTGGCTACCCCTTGGCGCCATCGCAATCGCGGCAGCGCTGCATCCCTTGCTGTTCGGATGGAAGGCTTCGCTGCTGGCCGCCTGCACTTTGGGTGGGATCATGGCCTTGCGCGCCGTGACCTTGATCCCACCCGAACTGCGACGATTTGGGCGCAGCAAGGTTGGCAGGGGCGCTGACTGAACCCCACTGACTTTAGATCGCCGCTCCCGCTGGTGCCATGGCGCCGCGCTTCTTCTGCGCGATATCGAATTTTAGCGCTGCGGGTTTCTTGTTTGTTGCCAACGCGCCCGCTGGCGTGAAGTCACCCAATGGAGCATCGACGTAGAGATCTGTGTGGTCACCCCCCACGCTGGTGTCGGTAGAACCGCTGGGCGCGCTCTGCCCACCATGCAGATGGTTGTTGGCTAAGACCAGGTTGGCATCAGGCGTTCCAAACCATGCGAGCGATCGGAAGCTGTTGTTGGCGACCAGGCAGTAAGCATCCGGGTTGTAGCCCAGATCGGCTCGCAACATCATCCCTTGGGAGGGCAGGCTGTTGTGGACCACCACCACATGGCTGTGCGCCGCCGTGGACAGTTGCGAGAAGTGGTTGGCATTGTCGATCTCGCCGGTCGGGTTGTCGAACCTGTTGTCCAGCGCATTGTTGACGAAGATGAAATCCTTCGGGGCAGGGCTGGAAGCAGAGATGAAGATGTTCTGCGTTCGCAGGTTGATCGCCTTGTTGTTTGCCACGATCACGTTCTCACCCGCACCCCCGA
>SBHJ01000024.1 GCA_006226465.1 Alphaproteobacteria bacterium
GTGATGACAGCACCGCACCCGCCAAGGATCGACCCCAAAGCGGAATCTTCCGGAAATCGGCAACCTTCTTCATCAATCTCGAAAAGCTGACTGGCTTAGGCGCGTAATCGGAGTGAATATGTAAGCAAGGATCGATCGTTTTTCGCCGGTCAGGCTTACGTTGGCTAGCATTCCTGGCCCTATCTTGAGAGGCTTCCCGCTCTTGTCCTTCAACGTACTGGTTGCCTGCACTTCGACTGTATAGAAGCTCTCTCCACTCTTTTCGTTCACAATCGCATCGGGCGAAATCGAAGTTACAACGCCCGCAAGGCGCCCATAAACCGCTGAATTGTAAGCTGTAATTTCAACTTGCGCCTTTTGCCCAAGGCCAACGTTGGCAATGTCGTTCGGCTTGACCATGGCTTCGACGTAAAGGACGTCCTCCGACGGAACGATCTCAATTATGGGCATTCCAGCGCTCACCGATCCGCCGATGGTTGTGACAAGAACGCGATTGACCATCCCTGTCATTGGAGCTCTTATTGCGGTACGGTCAACGCGATCCGAAAGCGCAGGCAGGTTCTGGCTTTGCACTGTCATTTCGGCCTGAGCTTGTGAAAGCTCGAGCCCCGCGCGCGATTTCCAGTCGCTTTGCTGTTGTGCAAGCGAAGCACGTGCTTCGGCAATCCCCGACCGCGCCCTAGCTAGGGCTGCCTGGGCGGCAGCAACCTCGTTGGCTGCAACCGCAGCAGCATTTTCGGCCTTGATCAGATCGATACCCGGGATGATTTTCTGCGGCACAAGCGGCCTGATCATTTCCAATTCGCGGTTTGCTGCTGCCAGGTTTGACTGCCGTGCAGCGAGCATTGACTCAGCTTCAATGGCCGAGCGTTCGGCTTGCTGGATGCGGGCGGCCGCGGCCGACTGCATGCTGGACAATTCCGCCATCCGTGCCGAATGCAGCGAACTTTCTACCTCTACCTGTTCGAAGGGCAGGTTTGTGTAGTCCGGTGTCCCACCGGTCACCTCGGCCCGCAGCCTGGCGATCTTGGCCTGCAGCGCTTCGACACTGGCCACCGAGCTCCCATATGCTGCAGTAGTCAGTGTCGGATTCAGGCGAATCAGGAGTTGACCCTTCTCGACCTTCTGGCCAGGCTTCACCAAAATCTCCTGGATCACCCCTCCTTCAAGATTGGAAACCACCTGCAACTTCGAACTCGGAACGATTCGTCCTACTGCCCGAACGGTGCGGTCCACTTCGGTCAAGCTCGCCCAAAGCAGGAAGACCACGAAAAAAGCGGAAATGACGTAGAGGATGAGATTGGCGGATTTCTTCTCGGTAATCTCGTCGAAGTCCTTGCCGGCGTCTTCGCCAAACATCGAGCGTGCCATCTCCAACATCGTCACCGCTCCGCTATGTTAGTTACTTTCGCGGAAATCTCTTCCGGAGTTCCGTTCATCACCAATCGGCCACGTGACAGCAGGATCACACGATCGACGAGTGCAAGCATCGACGGCCGATGGGTGATCAAGACCAATGTGCGTCCTTCAAATTCCTTGCGCAGGTTTGTCAGCAACCTGCTTTCGGTGTTCGAATCCACTGCCGAAGTCGGTTCGTCAAAGACCAGAATCGGCGGTCGTCCGACCAGCGCTCGCGACATTGCGATTGCCTGCCGCTGACCTCCTGACAGACCCTCGCCGCGATCTGCCAGTTTGACCTCGTAGCCGTTGGGCATTTGCGCGATGAATTCATGCGCCATCGCCAGGCTGGAGGCGCGAATCATTTCCTCATCGTCAACATCGTCCCGCCCCAGAAGGATATTTTCACGGATAGTGCCGGTAAGCAGCACATTGTCCTGCAACAGCGCGCCCACCTTGGCGCGCAGTTCGCGCGGCGAGAATTGACGAATATCGGTTCCATCGAGCAGCACCAGGCCGCTTGTCGGCGGATAGAGTCCAATCAAGAGCTTGGCGATAGTCGATTTCCCCGAACCGATCGGGCCGATCAGGGCGATGTGTTCGCCTCGTGCAATCTTGAACGAGACTCCGCTCAATGCCAGTTCGGGAGCTCCGGGGTAGCGAAAGTCCACGTCGCGGAACTCAATTCCTCCCTCGACAGATTTTGCGCTGAGACCCGCGCCCGTCTCGGGCCCCTCTTTCGGTTGGGTCATCAGCTGGTCGATCTGCTGATAGGCCGTCCGGGCCGCATTGATCCGTGTCAGTAGGCTGGCGATGGCACCGAGAGGTGAGACTGCGCGGCCAGCAAGGATCGAGCAAGCGATCAGACCGCCCATGGTGAGCGATTGGTCGGCAATCTGGAATACGCCGAAAACAACAATGCCTGTATATGCCATGGTCTGCGCGCTTGTCGCAATGTTGATCGAGACATTGGATGTAAGGCGCTGACTGAGAGAAGCCTCGGCATGGCCTTTCATCGCTTCTTCCCATCTTTTGCCGAGCATTTGCCCGGCATTGGCTGACTTGACCGTTTCAAGGCTACCGATCGTTTCGACCAATACTGCCTGCTTCCCAAGCGCCTGGCCCAGAGTTTGCGAAGCCAGCCTGCCCATTACTGGCTGTGTCAGCAGGGCCGCGAAGATGACGAGTGGGATCAGAAATAACGGCACCATGACTAGCCAGCCGCCGATCATCGCTATCACCGAAAGCGTAACGATTATGAACGGCAGGTCGACCAGCGTGGTCAATGTCGCCGAGGTGAAGAAGTCGCGCAGGGTTTCGATCTCGCGCACCAGGCCGGCAAGTCCGCCGGTTGAATGCCGTCCCTGGTCAAGACGCAGATCGAGTATGCGCTGAAAGATTGCCCGGCCAACGTCACGATCGACCCGTGCCCCCGCTACGTCGACGAAATAGGACCTCAGCAGTTTGAGTGCGAAGTCGAATACCAGCACGAAAAACAGGCCGATCGTCAGGCCGATCAGCGAGTCAAAGGCATTGTTGGGAACGACGCGGTCATAAACCGTCATCGTGAACAGAGCTATCACCAGCGCGAAGAAATTGATCATCGCGGCAGCCACGCAGACCTTCAGATAAAGCCGTTTGTTGGCGAGCAAGGGGCCGGAAAGCCACTCGGCCATCCGTTTCCTGGGTGCTTCTATCTGGTCAATCAAATTCACGCGTGCTCCCGTCCGCTCGCCAGTTTGGTGAACATCATGCCCATCCCATCAATAGCAAAAAATCGATCGCCTGGGACAACAACATTTCGGGGCGTGCCACCCAGGCACACCCCGCCACATTGTGTGTGATCAGACAATCTGAGCTATCGCCTGAAGTGCGAGCGGATCGTCACGGTCGCAGCAGTACATGGTGTCACCTATGTACCCGGTGTTGTTGTACTGATCGAGCGCTTCGTGGATTGCGGCACCCGATGCATAGGGATCGTCAGGTGTGTCGCTGCTGTCCACACCGTTCTTTTGCCAAGCGTCCGAATTCGTCCTGACACTCGGGCTAGCCTTCAACTCAGGAAGCGTGATGATGCCGTCGTGGTTTTTGTCACCGTATTCCTGGAGCCAGTCGATAGCATCGTTAAGTGCTTCCATCGGGTCGTACAGACCATCGTCATCGACCTGACCAAAGCAATTGCCATCATCACCGCCATTGGCGAGGAAGTTGAGCCAGCTGGCCACCGTATCGCGACCCAGGATCCACACCCCATCTGCCTGCTTGCCGCTAAGCTGGCGATTGGAGGCATTGATCAGTGCTTGCGCAGCTTCGAGGGTGATGAAGATTGCATCTTCACCGTTATTTTCGATGCCATCACCGTTGTAGTCACCGACCAGCAGGCCCTTCAGACTCGCATTGTCGAGCGGCTTGCCATCGTTGACGCCATCGCCGGCCACCAAATTAACAAATCCGTCAGCATTGGTGTCGGTGACCTCGTACGTGAGTTCGCCGTCAGCAAAGCCAGGTTCGCCTGCATGCTTGCCTTCATTACCTACGTTTCCATCCCAGAACACATAGCCATTGTTGCTCCAGAAACCCGGCGTCCCAACACCTACGCACTCCTCGCTCGGCAGGACATAGTAACCGGCTTCGTTGTTGTCCGTGACCTCCTGGTCGGTCGTGACTGTCGCGACATTGACGTGGTTGCCGAGCACCGAGTCATACGAATAGTAGATCGTCACTACCGCGTCCGGCGCCAGGCCGAAATCAAGCGTTTGGTCGCTGCCCGCTACCGATGTCCAAGAGACATCTGACAAATCTCCAAAGTCGTCATAGTCACCGTCGCCATTCATATCGACATAGACGCGAGCATCGAAGCCACCATTGATGGTGTTGTAATCGAGATTGGCGCCATCAAGCACGTCCTCAAGCGTCACACCGGTCAGCGTCATGTTGCCGACGTTGGTGATGATGACTTCGAACATTACAGTGCTGGAAGTGCTCGCTTGTGGCTTGCTCGGGTCATCAGCTGGCACGAAGACGCCAGATATGTCGGTTTTCACGTTTTTGATGATAGAAACGTCAGGATCGCAGATCACCGGGGTGTCGACCGTCACCGGACCCTTGCTGATCGTCTCGCCGTCGAACACAAAGCTCGCGCTCAGCGTGTTGGTGA
>SBHJ01000113.1 GCA_006226465.1 Alphaproteobacteria bacterium
TCGGTGATCTTCTTATCGACCTCGGCATCCATGATGTAATTGATGAATGCGTGCGCGTTCTTCGGATGCGGCGCGCCCACCGGGATGCACAGCGTATCCGAGTTGAGCTGGCTGCCTTCCTTGGGAATGACGAAGTCGATATCGTCATCCTCGACCATGATCTGGGCGATGTCGCCGTTGTATTCGAGCACGACATCGACATCGCCCTTCAAAAGCAAGTCCTGCCCGTCATCTTCATGGTACTTCTTGATGTGAGGCTTCTGCTTGATCATCATCGCTTCGATCGCCTTGATATCGTCAGGGGTGATATCGTTGACCGACTTGCCAAGATATTTGGCGTGGAGGCGGAACATGTCGCCCGCTTCGGAAAGCACAGCGATGCGTCCAGCATATTCATCCGAATCAAACAGCACCTTCCAGCTATCCGGGACCGAGCTGACCTTTGACTTGCGATAGCCGATGCCCAGCGTGAGCCAAGTATAGGGCATCGAATATTTACGCCCCGGATCATATTCGACATCGATGAACGCAGGATCGATGTTCTTCATGTTGGGAAGTAGCGAATGGTCGAGCTCCATCAGCATGTTGGCCTGGACCATACGTTCAACGAAATCGTTCGACGGAACGATCACGTCATAGCCAGGATTACCGGCGCGGAACTTGGCGAACAGTACATCGTTACTGTCAAACAGGTCCATCTTGACCGCGATGCCAGCCGACTCGTTGAAGTCATCGAGTGTGGTCTCGCCGATATAAGTATCCCAGTTATAGAAATTGAGTTTGGCTTCCTCACCGGTCGAAGCCGTCTTCTCTGCACCCTTGGAGCAGGCGCCCAGACTAGTCACGGTTATACCGATTGCCGCAACACCCATGCCTTGCAGCAACGAACGGCGGCCAAGACGATTGCCTGACAAATCTAATTTGCTCATAAAACTCCCCCAACTGGTTTGCGTTACCTTGGACGCGGTCGAGCTCGGATCCGCGACTCCATTTCTCTCGATGCGGCATCAAGCACTTCCCAGGGGCAATCTGCCAGTCTATAATTCATACCGAACGCTATCGGAAAAACCGATGAACATTACATTTCGGCAGATTCGCTATTTCATCGCAGTGGCTGAGGCACGGTCGGTTTCCGCCGGTTCGACGGCTGTCGGCATATCGCAATCGGCCGTGACCGATGCCATTCGTACGCTTGAGATCGAAACCGGGGTCAAGCTGTTCTATCGTCACCCAAAGGGTGTCACCCTGACCCGCGAAGGCCACAAGTTCCTGCGCCATGCACGCTCGATCATCAATGCCGTGGCCGACCTCGCCGACGGCGTCACCCACGATCAGGTCGCCGCCACCGGAACGATCAAGATCGGTGTAACTCCGGTTGTGACCGGCTATTTCCTGTCTGACGTACTCTCGCGCTTCCGCCGGATCTTTCCGCAAATCACGGTCAACCTGGTCGAAGACAAGCGCGATTACATCGAACATCTGTTGGTCAATGGCGAACTCGACCTGGGGGTAATGATCGTCTCGAACCTCGAACAGCGCGCGGCGATCGACTATGAAGTGATGCTGCGATCGGAGTGCAGGGCCTGGCTGGCACCATGGCACCCGTTGTCAGAAGTGGACATGCTCAGTCTCGCCGATCTCGAAAACGAGCCTGTCATCGCGCTGTCGCTCGACGAAATGGATGGGTTGATCGAAGGAATCTGGTCGAAATTCGACCATCCCCCCCAGGTCAATTACCGCACCAGTTCGATGGAGGGCGTCCGCAGCCTGGTTGGGACAGGTGCCGGAATCACGATCTTGCCCGATCTCGTTTATCGCCCCTGGAGCCTCGACGGTGACCGCATTATCGCGAAGCGGCCACGCGAAAGCTTGCCCACGGTCGACATCGGGATCGCCTGGAGACGATTGACCCGCCACAGCGAGCCCGCCACATTGTTCATGGAAACGGTCCACGAACAGCGGCGCTAGCCGTGGCTGAATTGCTTACGCGTTGTGCATGTACCAGGTGTAGTCGAGCTCGGTCACCTCGCCCATAAAGCGCGCCATCTCTACCTCCTTTACCGTACAATAATGCGTGACGAAGCGGTCGCCGAGGTATTCGCGCATCCGGGGCGAGGTCTTGAACGCCTCGATCGCTGCACCCCAGTGATTGGGCAGGCGATAGTCATCCGGCGCCTGTTCGTAGCCGTTGCCGACGATGGCCGGGCCGGGATCGACCTTGTTGGTCATGCCATAGTGCATCCCCGCCAGCACCGCAGCGACAGCGAGGTAGGGGTTCGCGTCGGCCCCGCAGATGCGGTGCTCAACATGGCGCGAAGGCGGCGGCCCGGCGGGTACGCGCAGGCTGACTGTGCGGTTATTGACTCCCCAGGTTGGCGCGACCGGCGCATAGGAATTGGCCTTGAAACGGCGGAAAGAATTGGCGTTGGGAGCAAAAATCGCCATCGATTCGCCTAGAAATTCCTTCATCCCGCCGATCGCATGGCGTAGCAATGGCGATCCCTCTGGATCCTCACTGGCGAAGGCGTTCTTGCCGTCCGTGTCGGCCATCGAAACATGCAGGTGCATTCCACTGCCCGCTTGTTCGACGAAGGGCTTGGCCATGAAACTCGCGATCATCCCGTGGCGCGCAGCCACGCCCTTGACCAGACGCTTGTACATGACCGCATCATCAGTGGCGCGGAGGGCGTCCGGCTTGTGGCGCAGGGTCAGCTCGAACTGGCCGGGAGCATATTCGCTGATCCCGGATTCGAGTGGAATATTCTGCGCATCGCAGCATGTGTAAAGATCGTCAAAGAAGGTTTTGAAATCCTGTAGTTCTGTCAAGCTGTAGACTTCGTTGCCGCTGGGACGGGTACCGCTCTCCTGTCCCCTCGCGATCACCGGACGACCGCTTTCCATCTCGAGCAGGAAGAATTCAAGTTCGACCGCGACTACCGGAGTCAGGCCATCTGCAGCCAGCCGATCGACCACCCTGCCCAGCACATGGCGCGGGTCTAAATCGCTGGGCGTATGGTCCAGTTCGTAAAAGCTGGTGGTGAACTGCGCCGCATTCTCACCCAGCCAAGGTGCACGAACCAGGGTTCCCGGCACGGGTAGGCAATATCGATCGGCGTCACCGTCTTCCCATACCAGGCCGGTTTCCTCAGTGTCGCGTCCGGTGATGTCGATTACCAGCACCGATCCGGGCAGAAACCGGCCATTCTCATACACGCCCAGCACTTCGTGCTGGCGCAAACGTTTGCCGCGCGGCACGCCCGACATATTGGTGAAAATGATATCGACTGCATCGACGTCGGGATTGGCCGCGAAGAAGGCCTTGGCCTCGTCAAGGCTGGCAATCATGCTCGAACTCTTGGGTTGCTTTAAAGTTTCGGTCATCGGGTCAAAATCCTGAGGCAATCGTCCAGCGTACCTGCCAGCCTGCCGACTTGTGCGTCGGTAGTGGCAGGACTGACAAGGGTCATATTGTGGAATGGGGCAATGAGCACGCCCCGGTTGATGAGGAACAGGTGGATTGCGTGCTCAAGCGGCCCCTGCATAGCCGCTCTCGCTTCGCTGCCATTGCAGGGCGCTTTCGATGCACAGATGAACTCGCCGCGCGCGCCAACATGGACAACCGGCCAATCCAGGTCATGGCGGTTGATCACCATGCGCAATTCTTCGGCCAATCGCTCGGCCAAGGGCAACATGTGGGCATAGGCTTCGGGCGTCATGACTTCGGTCAGGCAGGCGCGCATCGCCGCCAAGGCCAAGGCATTTGCAGACAGGGTCGTGCCGATGCCGGAATGGCCCTTCTCCCCGGCTTCGCGCAGTTGCTCCATCCGTTCGGCGACCTCGGCGGTGAAGCCAAAGACCGCACATGGCACCCCGCCCGCGACCGGTTTGCCCATCACGAACAGGTCGGGCAGCGGACCATAGGTGGCCGTGTGCCCGCCATATCCGCTCGAAATCGTGTGGGTCTCGTCGAATACCAAAAGCGTGCCATGGCGCGTGGTGATGTCACGCATGGCCTCAAGATAACCCGGCTCCGGCAGCACCATGCCGACATTGGTCAGCGCCGGTTCGGTCAGCACGGCAGCAACATCGCCCGGCGCCAATGCTGCCTCGAGTGCGGCTAGGTCGTTGAACTCGATCACACGTGTGTGCTCGCGCACGTCATAGACCTGCCCGACAAGCGACTTACGCAGCTCCGGCACCCCGTCGCGTAGATCGACGAATACGTCGTCGACGGCGCCATGGTAACATCCATTGAACACCAGGATCTTGTCGCGCCCGGTAATCCCCCGGCACCAGCGGATCACTGCGCGATTGGCCTCGCTCGCGGTCGAAGTCACCTGCCAGAAAGGCAAGCCGAACCGCTTCGCCAGCTCGTCCGCAACGACCGGCGCATCTTCGGTGCCCAGCATATAGGTGAGCCCGCGCGACGCCTGTCGGGCGATCGCTTCCGCCACCGGAGCCGGCGAATGCCCAAACATTGATCCGGTGTCGCCCAGGCAGAAGTC
>SBHJ01000177.1 GCA_006226465.1 Alphaproteobacteria bacterium
GAGAGGGCGTAGTCTTTGCCGTTGATGGAGAGGGTCTGGAAGGTCACTTCGAATTTGCCGGACTTGCCGCCAACAGCCTTCCCGGTCTTCCAGGTGATCTCGCCGGTTGCCTTCGAGCCGCGCGGAATGGCGACAGTTCCATTTTCCATAACGTCAGCGACGACCGAAAAAGTGAATTTGTCGCCCACTTCGACCTTCTTCGATGAAATCTCGCTATCCGATGCAAGCTGCAACTGCGTGCTCGATGGCAACATGCGCTCCACCGGCTGGGCAACCTCTGCAACAGCCTCGACAGCAGCTGGTTCAATAGCCTCGACCGCCTCAACGGCTACTTCCTCGACCGTTTCGGTGGCATCTTGAGCGAAGACAGGTGTCGCCGCAAGCAGGGTGCCCGCAGCAATGGAGAATGCAGCTGATTTCATGATTGTTCCTCTTGGCTTTTTGGGTTTTGTTTCGGCGCCGGTTAGATCAGGCAACCGCGAAGTCAATCGGCGATTCTGCTAGGCAAAATTGGGCTTGAGACTAGGCTTCCGCCAGCGCCTGCATCCGCTTGAGGTAGCGCGCCAGGACGTCGATCTCGAGATTGACCTTGGCGCCCCGCTCCAATCCACCCAAGGTCGTCACCTCAGCGGTGTGCGGGATGATATTGAGCGCAAAATCGCATGCGCCATCGGCTTGGTCGGCCACACCATTGACGGTCAGCGAAACTCCATTGACCGTGATCGAGCCCTTCGGAGCAATGAAGGCGGCCATGTTGGCGGGCGCGCGGATCGTCAGCGCGGTGGAATCGCCTTCGGCCGCAATGGCAACAACTTCACCCACTGCATCGACATGGCCGGTCACGATATGTCCGCCGATCTCGTCGCCGACACGTAAGGACGGCTCGATATTGAGCGTGGCGCCTTCGGCCCACATCGCTGGCACGGTGCAGCGCTGGGTTTCGGCAGACACATCGACGCTGAACCAGGCATCTCCGGTGGTTCCGCCGCGATCGACCACGGTCAGGCACACGCCCGAACAGGCAATCGAAGCGCCGATCGCGATCCGTGCCGGATCGAGCGGCGCGGCCACGGTCAGCCGCAAATCGCCGCGCTGCTCTGCGCTGGTGATCCTGCCGATGGCGGTGACAATACCAGTGAACATGTGTGCTTCCTCTATCTCGCCCGGCTGTAGGCGGTGAAGCGGTCGCTGCCAAGCTGGCACTGTTCGGCGAGGCGCCAAACATCGCTTGCATCCAGCGTTGCGCGATCAAGTCCGGCGGGTGCGCGCAGCCCGTCTCCGACATCTATCGATGCGCGGTACAACTCCAGCCGATCAACCAGATCTGCACCAAGGAAGGCTTGCGCTGCACCCGCTCCTCCTTCGACATAGAGAAATTGCACGCCTTCAAGCGCGAACACTGCATCGGGCGAAGCGAGGGCGATTGTGCCATCTGGCAGCGGGTCTTGCGTCAGCACATAGCGCTGCGGGCTCCGGTCCTCGATCCCTGGCAGCCGCACGTCGAGCCCGGGCTTGTCCTTGCGCCAGGTTCCGCCGCCGACCAGGATTGCATCCTGCTTGGCGCGCCGCGCATGGACGTGGGCGCGGGCCTCCTCTCCGGTGATCCACTGCTCGCCACCAGCGGGGCGGGCGATGAAACCGTCGCGCGAGATCGCGAGCTTGAGCGTGATGAAGGGGCGGCCGAGCTGGCGCAGCGCAAGATAGCCACATAGGCTTTCTTGCGAAGCCGGATCTTCCAGCACCGAGACTTCGATCCCGGCATCTGCGATCCGCGCTGCACCTTGCCCCGCGGTGCGCGGATCGGGATCGGATTGGCCGATCACAACGCTGGCAAGCCCCGAATTCGCGATCAAATCGGCGCATGCGGGACCACGCGCGCTGTCATGCGCGCAAGGTTCCAGCGTCACATACATGGTCGCGCCGCGCGCTTGCTCACCCGCTTGTTCTAGCGCTACTGCCTCGGCATGCGGGCGGCCGCCCGGCTGGGTCCAGCCCCGACCCACGACAATGCCATTATTCACGATGATGGCGGCGACAGCGGGGTTGGGATTGCTCAGCGGCCTGCCGCGCGCGGCGAGACGCGCCGCTGCGGCCATCCAGTCTCTGTCACTCACCCGTCTTGCCGTTGGCCGGGCTGGCCGCCTTGCGCTCAGCTTCTTCGCGTGCCTTGTCATTGGCGATCTGCTCTTCCATCGCATCGACATCGAGCCCGGTGGCGCGGCCCAGTTCGCGGTACATCTGCTTTTTGCGTTCGGATAATTCTTCCTGCTGCGTGCGCAGTTCGTCCTTGCGTCTCTGGTTCTCGACGTTGGTAGCCTCGATCTCCGCATCGCTGCGGTCGGGCGCGTAGGACGTGATGTAAGTCACTTCGGGACGCGCCGGGTCAGCATAGTAGATATCGTTGAAGAACCACAGCAGCACCGCGCCCACCGGCACCGCCGAAACCGCCAGGATTGGCCAGCGATAGGGATTGGGCTTACGAAATTCGTGCCAAAAATCGATCAGCCCAGGGCCCGGATTGAAGCGTGACTTGGAAAGCATGTCGCAAACATAGGCGCGGCAGGTCGCTTGCGCCAGAGGGAGTCGATGCGGCGCTAGCCGAAGCTTGAATAGAGGCTGCGCCCATGCGCCTTGAGCCATGCGTCGGCTTCCGCGAGGTCACCATCGAAGATTCGGCCCAAAGTCTGGTGGAACGCGGGGCTGTGATTGAAATGGAGCAAATGGGTGACTTCGTGCGCAACCACCGAGCGACGGACATGGTCGGGGGCCTGCACCAGCCGCCAGTTGATCCGGATCAGGCGCTTGTCCGAACAGCTACCCCAGCGTCGTTGCGCGCGAGACAGGGCGACCGGGACCGGATCGATTTCAGCCGCGGCGCAGTAATGGCTGGCATCCGCCTCGAACAGCTCAAGCGCCTGTTGCTCGAACCAGCGTCGGAGCCTGGTTTCGAGCGAGGCTAAGGGGCCGCCCAGAGTAATTTCGGCCGCCTCCAGCCTTGGCCTGCGCGGCAAGCCCTTGTCCCACCGGATGGCAAGCGGCACTCCGCGAAACTGTAGCGTGCCATCGGGTACAGGCCTGCTCCGTTGCGGCAGCTTGGCTAGTTGCGCGCCCAGCCATTCGCGGCGTGCATGGGCGAAGGCAATCGCTTCGGCACTGCGCGCCCAGCGCGGCAGGGTGATCCGAACCTCGCTGCCATCGGGCGCAAGTCGCAAGGTCAGTCGGCGCGCGCGCGGATGGCGGCGCAGAGTGATGGGCAGGATTCGCTCGCCCAGCTCGAGCTCAGGTGCAAGCATGTCGCTGCGCAGCCAGTCGATCATGGGAAGAACCAATCGACGATGTGGTGTTCGAGCGGCCCTGCGTCGTCTTCGCTCACCACTCGGCCCGCCACTGAAATGCCCGCATGTTTCACAGCCTCACGGTCGCCCGAAATGAGATAGTGCCACTCAGGCAGCGGTTCGCCATCCGCGCGCAGGCGATAGGCGCAACTCGGCGGCAGCCAAGTCACCTGGTTGACGAGCCGAGGGGTCAAGCGCAAGCAATCGGGCACGAAGGCGCGGCGATTGCGATAGTCCTTGCAACGCGCGGTATTGGTATCGAGCAGGGTGCAGGCGACATTGGTTCCGGTGATCTCACCGGTCTCGTCATCCTCGATCTTGTGAAGGCAGCATCTGCCGCAGCCGTCGCACAAGGCCTCCCATTCGGCTCGCGTGAGCTCACCGAGCTCCAGTTCCCAGAAGCGATCCCTCAGTTCACCCATTTGGCGAGTTCCGCCGAAATTGCTGCGCCGTCATCATTGATGTCGGTGGGCAGGGTTGCGAGCGGCTTACCATCTGGATCGAACAGATAGGTGATGTTGGAATGGTTGACGAGATAGCCGCCCGCGCTGCTGGCTTGGCCCTTTTCGTAATAGACGCGGAAATTGTCTGCTGCCTGCTTCACCTGCTCGGGTGTGCCGGTGAGGCCAATGATATCGTCAGAGAAGGCAGCGGCAAATTCACCGACCTTCTCGGGCGTATCGCGTTCCGGATCGACCGTGATGAAGATCGCCTGGATCTTGGCGACCTTGGCCGGATCGTCCTTCTTCAGTTGGCGGAGGCCGCGAGCCATTCGCTGGACGTCGAGCGGGCAAATATCGGGGCAATAGGTGTAACCGAAATAAACCACCCGGTACTTGCCCGCGAAATCGGACCAGCGCACGGTCTTGCCATCCTTGTCCACCAGTTCGAACGGGCCGCCGATATCGGCACCGGCCAGTGGCGGATCCTGCGAAGGGCCAGTGCCGGCCGGTTCACCGCAGCTTGACAGCATCAGCGCGGCCCCCAGGGCCAAGGGGGCAAATAATTTTCGGGTCGGGCGAGGCTTTGCGATGCGGTTCATCGTCTGCTAACTGGGAATGATTGACAGCATGACAAGCTGGTTTTGGCAGGAATTTTGAAAGGATGACAGCATGACGC
>SBHJ01000254.1 GCA_006226465.1 Alphaproteobacteria bacterium
GGCGGGGCGAGCCGCCAGCCGAGCGGGGCAACCACCACACCAAACCTGCCCGCGACGGCAAACAGCAAGGCGTAGAGGTCAGAATTCTTGCCCAGCCAGGCGATCCGGTCACCCTTTTGCACCCCGTGATCCTGCAACAGCCCGATGGCGCGTCTGCTGAGATCGTCGAGCTCGTCATAGGTCAGCGTGCGACCATCCTGATCGGTCGCCACCGCATCGGGCCGATACTTGGCCCAATGGTTCAGAATCTCGTCATAAGTCTGGTAGTTGTGCTGATCGTCCATGGTTCCTCCCCGACGTGCACTCCCCCATGCACGCCAGGGAGCATCTAGCCAGAAATGAACCCGGCTTTCCAGCGAATCCGGCGGGTCAGCTCCAGCGGCCGAGCGCGCGTGCCTTTCCTTCTCGAACCAGCAGCCACAGGAACAGCCCGACCGGCCCCGCCATGAACGTGGCGAACAGGATCGGTGCCTGAACGAACCGCGAGAAATCCTTGGCATCGGCGTCGCGCGCAATCCAGATGCCCACGAACAGGTCGAAAGCCAGGTAATGGGTCCAGCCGATCGTCACTCCGCCATCGCTGGCAAAGATGGCGCGCACGCCCTCGATCGAGCTGAAGCTGGTTTGCGCCTCGCCCCCAACCGGATCAACGAAACCCCCAACCACCGAGAGCAAAGCGGCGGCATAAACGAAGCACATCATCATCACGCCAAGATAGAGCAGGGCCGAAAGCACAGCAGGTTTGCGCGGCAGCAGGATCAGCGCCGCCCAACAGATCATCGCCCAGACATTCATCGCGCCAAAAATCGCTTGCCAGCTCATCAACCGTCTCCTTGATTCTCAGGCAGGGCGCTGCGCCGCCATAGCGCCGCCAGCAGGCTGCCCATTACCACGTGATAGAGCGCCGATACCGCGCTGGGCACCGGTGCCAATGCCGCCTGCATCGGGGTCGCAAATTGCGCGGCAAAGCTTGGACTGGAGGCCAGGGTAGAACCCAGACCACTGTTCTGCATGCCGACTTCGATCGAGCAGGTGCGCGCCTCGGCTTCGGCAAACTTCAGAACACGCGACAAGGCATAGCCCAGGGCGAAGCCCGTTGCATGCAAAGCAAGCAGCGCCACCAGCAATACCCCCGCATGTTCGATGATCAGCGGTTTCGACTGGGCAATTATCCCGCCGACAATCAGCACGACACCAATTACCGAAGCAAGCGGGGAGACGGTCGCAAGCCGGGCGGTGGCGCGCGGAAACAGGCGGTTGAGCACCACCCCTGCGATCACCGGCAACAGCACGACGGTGATCATCCCGCGGAACAGCGCCCAGCGGTCGATCTCTACGAACACGCCCGCCAGCCATCCCGTCAGCAGCGGGGTCGCGATCACAGCGACCAGGGTCGAGGCCATGGTCATAGTGACCGACAGGGCCAGATTGGCCCGCGCGAGATAGGCCACGACATTGCTGGCCGTGCCGCCGGGGCAGCAGGACACCAGTATCATCCCCACCGCCAGGCCAGTGTCGAGCCCAAACAGCGTAGCAAAGGTGATCCCCGCCAGCGGCATCACGGTGAATTGCAGCACCACGCCGATTGCGATGGCGCGCGGCATGGCCGCAACCCGGCAGAAATCGTCCGGACTCAGCGTCAGCCCCATGCCCAGCATGATCACACCCAGCAGCACGCTGACCAGCGACTGGTCGAACGGGCGGAATGTGCCGTCCACCACCCACAGGAAATGCGCTGGAATGAACCAGGCCCAGGCCGAACCCAGCACCGTCCACAGTGCAAACAGGCTGGTCAAGCGAGCGATCATTTCGGCACCCCTTCCAACCCGCGCCTATGGTCCGGCCAGGGCCGCGCGCTTTTCCCAATCGCGCGCAGCACGGCGAATGCTGTCGTTATCATGGAAGAACCGCCCCGCCGCCTTGCGCGCAACCAGCTCCAGCGCGCCCTCCGCCACAATGCGGGCGGGAATCGAGCGATAAGCCCGCCATTTACCGCCAAGGAAGGGATCGATGAGGGGCGCGGCCAGCCTGGCCAAGCCTTCTCCCGCGCGCAGGTCTTCGGGCCGCGATCCGCGCAACAGTCCCGGTCGCAGGATGTCGATCCGCTTGAACCCCACTTTGAGCAAATCGCGTTCGGTCTCGCCCTTCACCCGCAGATAGAAATTGCGCGACAGAGGGTCGGCCCCGACCGAGCTGATCGCCACCATGTTCTCAACCCCCGCTGCAACTGCGGCGCGCGCCGTTTCGAGCACCAGTTGCTGGTCCACCGCGCGAAATGCCGCCTCGTTCTTGCCAGCGCGCTTCCACGTCGTACCCAGTGCACAGATCAGGCCGGCAGGTCGCTGGCGCCGCAGGACCTCTCCCCATTGGCTTGGTTCGGCGACGACCAGTTCCATCCTCGCACCGGGCGGGAGAGGCATCTCGCGACGCGCGATCCCGACCAGTTGTATGCCTTGCTGACCCATGACCGCAGCGATCACTGATCGCCCGATCAGGCCGGTTGCACCCACCAATGCGATCCGCATTGCCTCAGACATTGCTCAAACCGTTTGGTCGTTCGCCATAAATCGCAGCGCAGGCCTCGATCGCGA
This sequence comes from Alphaproteobacteria bacterium, assembly GCA_006226465.1. Classification (GTDB taxonomy): domain Bacteria; phylum Pseudomonadota; class Alphaproteobacteria; order Sphingomonadales; family Sphingomonadaceae; genus Erythrobacter. Next base: position 2,592 of record SBHJ01000254.1, read on the forward strand.
AACGATCACTCATTCCTGCAATGAAATCCGCGATCACGCGGCTGCGCCCAGGATCGCGGTCCGGCAATCGCTCAATCCACTCCTTCGGCATCAGTTGGGCGTCCTGCGAATATGCGGCAAACAGCCGCGCCACGACATCGCGTGCGCGCTCTGCCGCTTCAATCTGGTCGTGATGGAAGTACAATTTGTCATACATGAACTTTTTGAGGCCGCGTTCCTGGAGCGCGAGGTCACCGGAAAATCCGGCCAGTTGCCTGCCGGCGCTGCGCACTTCCTCAATGGATTCCAGACCTCGCACCTGTTCGCGAGTATGTTCGATCACATCGTTCACCATCAACCCAATCTGGTCGCGGATCAGCTCGCGCTGTTGCCGGTCACGAGGAACATTGGGAAAGCGCCGCTCGACGGCGCGCCATTGGTCCGCGAGGAAATCGACCTGCATCAAATCGTCCAGGCTGAGGAAACCAGCGCGCAAGCCATCGTCGATATCGTGGTTGTCGTAAGCGATATCGTCGGCAACCGCCGCTACCTGCGCTTCGAGTGAAGGCCAATTGCCAAGATCCAGGGGATAGGCGTCGTCAAGTTCGGCCATGGCCCAGTTGGGCGCCAGCACCGGGCCATTATGCTTGGCCATGCCTTCAAGCATGTCCCACGACAGATTGAGGCCGTCGTACCCCGGATAGGGGCATTCGAGCCGCATCACCGTGCGCAGCGATTGTGCATTGTGATCGAACCCGCCGTGGCGAGCCATGGCCTCTTCGAGAGCTGACTCGCCGGCATGACCGAAGGGTGGGTGGCCAAGGTCATGTGCCAGACACAAGGCTTCAGTCAGGTCTTCATCCAGTCCCAGCGCGCGCGCGATCACTCGCCCAATCTGCGCCACCTCCAGGGTGTGGGTTAGCCGTGTGCGATAGTGATCGCCTTCGGGTGCGATGAACACCTGAGTCTTGGAGCGCAGGCGGCGAAAACTCATCGAATGGATGATCCGATCGCGGTCGCGCTGGAATTCGCTGCGCGGCCCGCGCGATCCGCCCTCGCCCAGTGAAAACTCGCGACCACGCGTTGCGGCAGGATCGGCAGCGTAGGGTGCGCGGTTCATGGTGCGTCGGATTAGTTGAATGCCCGGGCAGAAACAACCCGCACAAAAAGGCATTCTGCCGGATCAGCCGGGGCACCTCTTGGTCCAGTCTTTCAAACGAACAAGGGGCCTACCTTGCCTGGGCAAGATCAGCCCCTTGTCATTATCCAATATTGGCGACTCGAAGGGCGCAAGATACGAGCTGCGGCCCTGAAAATCGCATAGCTGATCGCGCCCAAAAATACCCCCCGCACTTGTATATTTACGCCAAGTCGTGCGCGCAACGTGATGATCCGATCGCAGGCAGTGGATAAGACGCCGACCGCCCGAAGCGGAACGGGGTCAATCGACCGGCATTAGCGCAATCCAGCGACGCACGATCGCGATCCCGTCATGATCAAGCGTACCCTTGCCAACTTCGGGCATGGCGATGCCGCCATCGAGTTTCGACATACGATAATGCAGGATCGAGCTTTCGGGATCGCCCGGCACTATGTCGAACAACAGGCCGCCCGCACCGCGCCCGGCCGCTACGGGGCGCTTCATGATCCCGATCGCGTGAAGGTCATGTTGTTCCCACCGCAGGTCGAGCCCGGAATTGGAGGCAGTCGCCCCTGGCCGATGGCAATGGGCGCAATTGACATCGAGATAGCCGCGCGCGGCGGCATCGACCGGCACAGTCTCACGGTCTTCCCACAGCGGGATCTGGTCCGCACCATCGGGCATGGCATCGAGATGCCCTGCCTCAACCATGCCCGCGAGCCA
>SBHJ01000102.1 GCA_006226465.1 Alphaproteobacteria bacterium
GAGCGGCTGCCCGGCATTACCGAAAGCGGCAAGATCTTTGCCGGAGTCGACCTGACCCGGCAACCGCTGCCTGTTTGCCCGACGGTGCATTACAATATGGGCGGCATTCCCTGTAACTATCACGGCGAAGTCGTGACCGTGGGGCCCGATGGCAACCCCGATCATGTCGTGCCGGGCCTGTTCGCGGTTGGCGAAGCAGCCTGCGTCTCTGTCCATGGCGCCAACCGCCTGGGATCGAACTCGCTGATTGACCTGGTGGTGTTTGGTCGCGCGACCGGCCATCGCCTCAACGAACTGCTAAAGGCTGGGGCCAAGCAGGAAGAACTGCCTGCCGACAGCGCCGAACTGGCGTTGACCCGGCTTGATCATTTCCGCAATGCCAAGGGCGGCTCTCCCACGGCGCAGGTGCGCGAGGAAATGCAACGCGCGATGCAGACGCATGCCGCTGTGTTCCGCGACAGCAAGATGTTGAGCGAAGGCGTTGCCGCGCTCAAATCGGTCAACAAGCGGATGGAGGACATCCACGTTTCCGACCGCTCGCTGATCTGGAACAGCGACCTGATCGAAACGCTCGAGCTCGATAACCTAATGGCACAGGCCAATGTCACCATGGTGAGTGCGGAAAACCGCAAGGAAAGCCGCGGCGCGCATGCGCACGAGGATTTCCCCGATCGCGATGATGCCAACTGGATGAAGCATACCGTGGCCTGGTTTGACGGCTGGGGCGGCAATGGAGGCGACGTGCGGATCGATTACCGTCCGGTGCACGAATATACGCTCACCGACGACATCGAATACATCAAGCCTAAGAAGCGGGTGTATTGATGCGCTGGCCGGGGATGCGTGCAGCACTCTTCGTCCTGGCGTTCATCGCCGCCCCTGCCTCTGCCCAGCTTTCCCGTGCGGAAAAGGCGATAGTCGCAAATGTCGAGGCTCATCACGAGGCTGACATCGCCCTGCTCGAACGGCTGGTGAACCAGAACAGCGGCACGCATAACCATGCGGGCGTCAAGGCGGTCGCGGACATGCTCACGCCCGAATTCGAGAAGCTTGGTTTCGAGGTTGAATGGATCGACCAGACTGCGGCGGGCCGGGCAGGTCATCTGTTCGCGCGCCACGCCGGCAAGAAGGGCACCACCAAGATGCTCCTGATCGGGCATCTCGATACCGTTTACGAACCGAGTTCGCCGTTCCAGACGGTGACCCGCAAGGGTGATCGATTGATCGGGCCGGGCGTGCAGGACGACAAGGGCGGGGTCACGGTAATGCTCGCTGCGCTGCGCGCGATGCAGGCTGCCGGGACGCTTAAGAACGCCAATATCGTCGTTGCCCTGACGGGAGACGAGGAAAGCGTCGGTCGCCCGCTCTCGGTCGCTCGTGCTGACCTGCTCGCGGCAGGAGAATGGGCCGATGTCGCGCTCGATTTCGAGGAGCTGTCGATCGACAATGGCGTCGACATGGGTGTGGTCGCGCGTCGCTCTTCCAACAGCTGGCAGATCGAAGCGAGCGGGATCGAAGGCCATTCTTCGCTGATCTTCAACGAGGAATATGGCTATGGCGCGATTTACGAGCTGGTGCGCATCCTCGATGCCTTCCGCCGCGAGCTGCCCGAAGAAAACCTGACCTACAATGTTGGGTTGATTCTGGGCGGGGCGCAGGCCGCACTGGATGCCGACAAGGTCGCCGGGAATGCCACTGGCAAGTCCAACATCATCCCGTCGACCGCGATTGCCCGGGGTGATTTCCGCACTCTGTCCGAAGAGCAGACCGAGCGGACCAAGGCGAAGATGCAGGCGATCGTGGCCCAGCACTTGCCCGGAACAGAGGCGACAATTCGTTTTAGCGAAAGCTATCCGGCGATGGCCCCGACCGAAGGAAACCTGGCACTGCTCGTCAGGCTCAACGCGATCAATACCGACCTGGGCCTTCCCGAAATGCCGATCCTGCCCCCGATCAAGCGCGGGGCGGGTGACATCAGCTTTGTCGCCTCGAAGGTCGACGGGCTGGTTGGCTTCGGCGTGGCAGGCACCGGCAGCCATGCTCCGGGCGAGGACATGGACCTGGGCTCGATCATAAGGCAGGCCCAGCGTGCTGCGATCCTGATGAGCCGGTTGGCCAAAGAGAAGCGCTAGGCCTCCCATGCATTCTCCGTCTTGACGCAGGACTGCTTGTCGCGGCAGCCTGTGATCGGGATGATACGGGGCAGAGCCTTCAAGCACATATTCGCGGCCATCGCGGCGATGGGTTGCAGCATGTCCATGGCCCAGGGATCACAGCAACAGAACCTGCCACCGGCCCAGTCGGCGCCTTGGCCGGGTTTGGCCAGCGGTGTGACGCCCGACGATCAGAACGCCAGTCTTGCGCTCGCCCCGGAACTGCACCGCGCAATCCCGGCGCAGGAGATGTTGCGTGACCGGCGCCGGCTGGATGCGGCGCTCGCCGCGTTGGCCCCGCAGCGCAAGGGTGTGGTAGATGCCTATGTCGTCGCAATCGCGCTCGATAGCGAGCCGGTGTTTGCGCGCGAGGCGAAAGAAGCCGGCAAGGTGCTTTCGCATCGCTACAATGCGGCGGGGCGGACCGTGGTGCTGGCCGGTCCGGACGGGAAGAAGGACGAGGCGCCACGCGGCTCTATCACCAGCCTGTTGATCACGCTGGCGCGGATCGCAGAGGTAATGGACCCGAATGAGGACGTGCTTGTGCTCTATTCGACCAGCCATGGCATGCCGCAGGGGCTCGCCTACCGCTACGGTGATACCGGCTATGGCATCCTTTCGCCCAAGCGACTCCATGATGTGCTGGAGGAATTAAGGCTGCAACGCCGCATGCTGATCCTCAGCGCCTGCTATTCTGGCGTGTTCGTGCCGGTCCTGGCCGATCGCGAAACCGCGATCCTGACGGCGTCGGCTGCGAACCGGACCTCGTTTGGCTGCGCGCCCGACAACGATTGGACCTTCTTCGGCGATGCTCTGATCAACCATGCCATGCGCAAGCCGCAGCCGCTTGCCCAGGCGGCGGATGAAGCCAATCGCCTGATCGTGGATTGGGAATCGCGCAAGTTCCTGTTCGCCTCATTACCGCAGGTTTCGGTAGGCGAGGGCGCGAAACTCTGGCTCGAAGCGCTCGACGCGCGAATCCCCAGGGTCGCGACCGGCCCGGTGGGCAAGCCATCGATGGGGGAATAGGGCTATTCGCCGCCCGCCGCTCGCCGCGCACCGAGGATTGTGATCGGCTGGGCCAGCAACTGCCCCTTCATGAACCCTTCGCCAGCGTCGGGATCGGTCGGCGCGGCATGGATGGCATGAACCACATCCATGCCATTCGTCACATAGCCAAACACCGCGAACCCGGGCCTTAGCTCCGGATCTTCGGAATCGGGTTGGGCGTCGAGCCCGGTCTGGTCCCTGATCATGATTGAGAAATCGCCGTTCGCCGTGCCGGGTTCAAACCGCGCCATCGACAGCGCTCCATTGGTGTGGCTGAGACCGGTCTCACTGGTCGGTTCGTGGACAATCGGCGGCAGGGTGCGCTGCGGATCGCCTTGTGTGCCGCACTGGAGAAAACCTGAAGGCACATTGAGTTCCCTATGCTTCATCGCGCGATAGCATTTGATTCCGGCAAACCGGCCTTCATCGACATAGCGCAGGAAATTGGCGGCGGTGATCGGCGCGCGTTCGGTCTCGAGCGCAATCGTGATCTCGCCCATGGCAGTGTCGAGCACGACCGAAGTGGTCGCATAGACCTTTTCCGGAACGCCGGGTTGGGTCGCGGCCCGGTGGCTCACTTCGAACTTCATCAGCCGCGCCCACTCGCCTTTGGAAGGATCGCTGTTTGAGGCGAGGTAGAGATAGGTTTTCTGGCCTTGTTCGCGCACCGTCAGGCTTTGAAGCTTGGTGGTTGGAAGGTCCGCAAGCTTCTCCTGCTTCCCGTCCGGCCCGATCGCGACAATCGTTGCGCCGTGGCTGCCTTCAGGGGAGCGGTCACGGAAAAGCAGGAAGCAAACGCCATTGCTGGCGCAATCGGCGGCCAGTCTTTCGCTATCGGGCGGGACGTCCACGACGTATCGCCGGTCGAGCCCCGTCAGATCCTCTACCGAAAGTTCCGTCGGTTCGGCCGCCCCATCAAGGTCGGAATACCGCCAGACATGCCCATCACTGGCGAAGGCTACCAGCAGCTCACCCGAAGCGCCACGCGAGATCGACTGTGCCTGCTGCTCTTCCCTGCTGCGGAGTTTCTTGCCCTTCTGGTCGAGAAGCGGTCCGAATTCGACCTCGATAACATCGGTCAATTGGTCGCGAAAGGCATCGGTAGTCAGGATCATCCAGCGACCATCATTGGTGACGGCGTAGAGCTTACCGTCAGACCAATCGAGACCCGAAATATGCCCGATCTCCGCCTCACCCGGTTCGATCTCAAGCCCGCC
>SBHJ01000269.1 GCA_006226465.1 Alphaproteobacteria bacterium
ATCCTTCTTACGGCGCGCGGAGAAGCAACTGACCGTATCGTCGGGCTTGAAATGGGGGCCGACGATTATGTCGTAAAACCATTCGAACCGCGCGAGCTCGTGGCGAGAATTCGCTCGGTGTTGAGGCGTTCCAATGGCGCGCATGCCGCAATCGAGCATGACAACCTGCATTATCGCTTCGAAGGCTGGTCGCTCGACCCACTCAAACGCAAGTTGATCGATCCACAAGGCGCAGTCGTGCCCATTTCGACAGCGGAATTTCGCATGCTGCGAGCCTTTCTCGATCACCCGCGCCAAGTGCTCGATCGCGACCGCCTGCTAGACATGGTCCAGGGTCGCGAGGCCCATTTGTTCGATCGCGCGGTTGATAACCAGGTCAGCCGCCTTCGCCGCAAGATCGAGCCTGACAGCCGCAATCCGCAACTGATCCAGACCGTGCGCGGAGGAGGCTACAGCCTCGCCGCAGATGTGCAGCGGTTCGACGCAGGCTTTCGTCAGTGAGCCGCCTGTTGCCCAAAAGCTTGCTGGGGCAGGTTATGCTGGCGCTGGTCCTGGGGCTTCTCGCCGCCCAGGCGGTCTCGGCAGTCCTGCTCTATCGCGCAGCGGAACAAAGGCGAGAGACAATGATCGTCCATTCGCTCGCCTTTCGCTTGGTGTCCGCCGGACCGGACAGCCCCTCGATCCAACGATCGGCGGAATTCCACCATCAAGGCATGCACCCCTATCGCGCGCACCGATTGCGCAGTGCCATGGAAGAGAGTTCGAATTCGCCGCTCCGTCCAGGAGAAACCCGCGAAACCCCTATCGAGGCAGCCTTGGCCGAAACGCTCGACCAGTTCGGAATCCCCTTTGACGAAGTGGTAGTCACACGGCGGACGGCCGGGAGCGATCCCTTTGTCGCAAGCCGGCCGCGGTTCCAGAAGCGCTTCGACGGTGCAGACTGGCGGCGGCACACGATCATCGTGGCCGGAGTGAGGCTACAGCAAGGTGGCAATTGGCAGGTCCTGCGCCTGCCCGAGCCGCCCCCTCCACAGGGAACGATCCGGTCGATCCTGTTGCAAACGTTGGTGATCTTCGTCGTCCTGGTGACCTTGCTCTTTGTTTTGCTGAGGCGGATCACGCGGCCACTGGCGCAGCTCACCACCAGGCTCGATCGCTTTGCCCGCAATCCCGCCCTCGTAGAGCGAATCGCCGAATCCGGTCCGCAGGATGTTCGCCAACTGATCGCCGCTCACAATGCGATGGAAGCACGGATCGCTGCCATGCTCGACGAGAAGGATGTGATGCTCGGGGCGATCGGGCACGATCTCAAGACCCCGCTCGCAGCGCTGAGGGTGCGGATCGAAAGCGTTGCCGACGACACGCAGCGTGCGCGCATGGCCGAAAGCATCGAGGATATTACCAAGACGCTCGATGACATCCTCAACCTGGCGCGGGTCGGTCGTGCCAAGGACCCGCTCGAAATGACCGACCTCTCCGCGCTCGTCGCTTCGGTGGTGGAGGAATATGAAGATATGGGCGATCCGGTCGAGCTGGGCCAGTCGAACCGTTTGGCGCTGCCGCTTCGGGCAACGTGGTTGCGCCGTGCCGTGCGCAATCTGGTCAGTAATGCCTTGCGCTATGGCAAGCGCGCACGAGTTGAAGTGCTGCACGATGCCGGCCATGCAATTGTGCGGATCGATGACGAAGGGCCCGGCATTCCCGAAGACCAGATCACCGCCATGCTCGAACCCTTCGCCCGCGGCGAGGCGAGTCGCAACCGCGCTACCGGCGGAGCGGGGCTTGGCCTCACCTTGGCGCGCGCAATTGCCGAGCAACATGGCGGGAGCCTGGTTTTGTCCAACCGACCCGAAGGCGGGTTGCGCGCGGAAATCCGGCTGCCGCTCGCCTAGGGCGGCGTTCCCTCGCCATAGACATTGATCGCCTTGCCGAATGGCAGGTGATTGTTCGTGTTGAAGCCCGATTGAGGAACCTCCCCTTCCCACAATACCTTCGCCGAGAAATGGGGTAGCAACGCCCTGACGCTCGCGCGCGCGGCCTCATCGAGACTGGCGAAGCTCTCGCGCAATTGTTCGAGGCACCACACGCGATAGCGCGAAACGGGAAGGTTGGTGTAGCGATAGCCCTGGATCTCGACATCGAAATGCGTACCGCCACGCGCATAGCATTCTGAATTGGCGGCGAGCTGGACCAGATGCGTTTCACAGCATTCGCGCAACAGCCGCGCCATATCGCCTTGAATTTCGTCCAGGAACTGCGGATCGTCCACCCGTTCGGCCCGCCACATTCGCGCCACCCATTCGAACACCAGCGGCGCGCGCTGGCGCATGATCTCTGCGGGTGTTGGATCCTGCCCGAAATGCCGGAACATCGACCCCATCATTCCATAATCTGCCAGCGAGGGAGCATTGCCGAGCAGGAAAGGCCGGTTCGCCAGCACCGCATTCATCGCTTCGAGCGCGTTGAGATAGGTTGCATCGGCATGCGCCCGGGTCGCGTCGTTGACCCCATCCTTGACCACAAAATTGGTAAACTGGCGCTTGGCGATCCGCATTCGTTTTAGCCAGTGCGGCGCCCTGATGAATCCACCCACCTCTTCGGCCAAATGGTCTGAAATGAACCGGCGATCACGGCGATAGCTCCAGCGATAATGCATGGCAGGCCGCCACAGCCATTCGTCGCCATAATCCTCGATAAGTGCGGCAATGAAGCGCACTACTGGATCGGGCGGCAGGATGCTGGGCTCAGGCTGTTCGCGTTCGATCTGGAGCAGGATTGAGGTGGTGTCGCTCATCCAACGCCCGTCGTCGCGCTCGACGATCGGCATCTGCACCGCCCCGACCTTCTCGATCAGCATTTTCGCTTCGCCATAGGGGGTGGGCAGGGCCTGATAATCTATGCCCTTGTAGCGCAGATAGGCCTCAAGCTTGCCGGTGTAGTAGGAAACCGAAGAGCCATAGACCTTCCACATTCTCGCTCTCCTACCGCATCAATCCGCCGATAAGGTTGCGCACGAACCGTCCGGCCAAACCGCCCCCGAATTCGGTTGCGATCGTGCCTGCTGCCGAAGTGGCCGCGCTTTTCATTGGGTTGGCGCGTGACTTCTTGCCAAGGATTGCGGCAGCGGCAATCGAAGCGGCGGATCCTGCCGCAGCGCCCATCGCGCGCTTGCCGACCTTTTCCCACAGCGAAGTGGTCTTGCGGCTGCGCTTGCCGACTTCTTCCTCGCCCTTTTCGGCAACTTCTTCGGCGGTGGCGGCGGCGTCGGCAGCCTTTTGCGCCAGCACTTCCTCGGCGCTCTCCCGATCGACCCGTTCGTCATATTTGCCATCGTGCGGGCTGACCGACTGGATGATCGCGCGCTCCTTTGGCGTGACCGGACCCAACCGGCTACGCGGCGGCTTGATCAAGGTGCGCTGGACCACGCTGGGCGCGCCGTCATCCAACAGGGTCGAAACCAGCGCTTCACCTACTTTCAATTCAGTGATCGCTTGTTCCACATCGAGATCAGGGTTGATGCGGAAAGTTTCCGCCGCCGCCTTGATCGCACGCTGGTCGCGCGGGGTGAAGGCGCGCAGGGCGTGCTGAACGCGGTTGCCGAGCTGTCCGGCGACCTCTTCGGGGATGTCGATCGGGTTCTGCGTCACGAAGAATACGCCCACGCCCTTGGACCTGATCAAGCGCACGACCTGCTCGATCTTGTCCTCCAGCGCCTTGGGCGCATCGTCGAACAAGAGGTGCGCCTCGTCGAAGAAGAACACCAGCTTGGGCTTTTCAGGATCGCCCACTTCGGGCAGCGTCTCGAACAATTCGGCCAGCAGCCACAGCAGGAAAGTGGCGTAGAGCTTGGGACTGCGCATCAATTTGTCGGCAGCGAGCACGTTGACAATCCCGCGGCCCTGCTCATCCAGCTTCAAGAAATCGTCGATCTCGAGCGCCGGTTCGCCAAAGAAATTGTCCGCCCCTTGGGATTCGAAGCTCAGCAACTGGCGCTGGATCGCCCCTACGCTGGGCTTGGTCACATTGCCATACTTGCCGGATAGCTCGTCGGAATGCTCTGCCGCCCAGGCCAGCACCGCCTGCAGATCGTCGAAATCGAGCAGCAGCAGGCCGTTGTCATCGGCGTGGCGGAAAATGATCTGCAGTACGCCCTCCTGCGTCTCGTTGAGATCGAGCAGTCTCGAAAGCAGCAGCGGCCCCATTTCCGATACGGTGGTCCGGATCGGATGCCCCTGCTCGCCATAAAGGTCCCAGAACACCACCGGATTATCCGAATAGCCATAGTCATCCATGCCCAGTTCCTTCGCCCGGCCCTCCAGCTTGTCGGCATGTTTGAAGGTGGGTGAGCCCGGCATGGCGATGCCCGAAAGATCGCCCTTCACGTCGGCGA
>SBHJ01000023.1 GCA_006226465.1 Alphaproteobacteria bacterium
GACCACATGGTGCGCTTGACCTTGGGCTTGCCCTTGAGCGTATCCATCGCCTCTTTCAGGGTCTTGTCGCTCGACAGCTTGCGCATGCCGATCGCTTCGACCTTGTTGGTCGGAACGCGCAGTGTCATCCGCTCTTTCTCGAAGCGCAGCACATAAAGTTCGAGCTGCATGCCCGCGATCTCTTCGTTCTGCAGTTCAATCACACGGCCAACGCCGTGCTTTGGGTAGACAACATAGTCGCCAACGGTAAAGGCAGGAGCATTGCTCGCCATGGAGTTTCCTTTCATCGGGCTCAAACCGGCAAGCAGTCAAATTCCCCCTCCGGGCCTGGATTTACAGGCGCCGCGAACGGAATTTCTCATGAATGCTGCTGGTCCTAAGCCTTTCTTTTCTCGCCATTCCCCGGGACCAAACCGGGGCGCTTGATCAATTATATACCACATTCGCAACAAAATTGCGAGTCATGTATTGCATCGCAGCAATGGGAGTGGAGTCCTCCGCCCGCAGAGTAAGGTGAGATGCTTGAACTATTGCTCGCAGGGATGCTTTTACAGGCTTCGGGGGAGCTCCAGGATCCCTACGATTCCTCGCTGTCCCAGGAAGCGACCGAGCTTGTACAAGCCCGCCAGGACATTCGTCAGGAAGACTTCATTGCTAGGCTGGAGGCGCTCGGTCGAAACGGAGACGCCGCCGCCTTCGCCCTGATGCGCTCCTATTTTCGAAGCGCGGCGATTGACCCCAATGGCAAACGGGCTTTCGACCGGGCCTACTTGTTCGATATCCGAAAATGGGCGGCGATCGCGGCAGAGCAGGATCCGGACCCCAAGAAACGCAACGATGCCGCCGAAATTCTTACATCTCTCAAGGATTGAGAGTCAGCAACGGCGATCGAAATTTGAGGCTGAAATTAGTCGCCCTCGCCAGGCTCGGGCGAGAAATACTTCTCGAATTTGCCTTCTTCGCCCTTGTGCTCATCGGCATCGGCGGGCGGTTCCTTCTGGCTGGTGATATTGGGCCACTCGGCAGAGTATTTTGTATTAAGCTCCAGCCATTGTTCGAGCCCGTCCTCGGTATCGGGTAGGATCGCCTCAGCAGGGCATTCCGGCTCGCACACACCGCAGTCGATGCATTCGGAAGGATTGATCACCAGCATCGTCTCGCCTTCGTAGAAGCAATCCACCGGGCACACTTCGACACAATCGGTATATTTGCAGCGGATGCAGGCGTCGGTGACGACATAGGTCATGGATGAGTGTCCTTCTCAATCATCGTGTTTGTTTGCTGCTATGGCGGTTTCGCCGCTGCGGTCAAGATCACGATAATAGGATTTTGCCAGGGCCGGCGATCCACGCCGTTCCGGCAACGACAGTATTTCGACTATTCGTATCGCGTCGCCGAGTGGAATGGTCAGCACATCGCCGATCCCGACCTGCTCGCTGGCATGCGCCACGCGAACCCCGTTCAACCTGATATACCCCTCGTCGATCAACGCGTCGGCGCGGCTGCGGCTGCGCGCGAAGCGCAAATAGACGAGCAGGCGATCGAGGCGCATGGGCGGCGGCGGTTCAGCCAAGCAGGTCTGCCAGTGCATCGAAAGCGCCACCGCCGCGTGCAGGTCCGGCTTGTGGCGAGGGCCGGGACGAGCGCTGGCCCTTCTTGCGCTGATCATGGCGCTTGTTGCGGCGGCTCTGGTCCGAAGCGCCCTTGTTTCGACCAGAGCCCTCATCCGCCCGCCGCGGATGCCAGGTCCAGACATCGGGTGCGGGCGGGCCGAACGCGCCCTCGGCCAGCTCGCGCGACTTGTGCCGGCGGAATCCGGCGGCGCCAAGCAGGCGCTCAAGATTGCCCGGTTCAAGCCCAATCGAGATTCCCAGTGCGGGATTAATTCCAAAGCGTTGGTTCCGTTGGCCGCCGGCTTTGGAGCGGGCATCAAAGGCCGCCCGCAGGACTTTTTCTGCAAGATCGACCCGAATGGCTTGTGTCCCCGCCGGACGATATCCTGCGGGAAGCCGCTTTGCGCCCGGGACAACCGGCAACATGGCTGGCTGCAATTCGCGGCGATCCAAGCCCAGCGCGTGGAGTAGCTGGCGCGGGGCGAGTTTGAGCAGCGCGTGGGCATAGATATCGAGCGTGCCGAATTGCACCCCCAACTTGCGCAAATAGGGGCGCAGCTCCTTGGGCAAATGCTGCAGCCCGGCGTTTTCACGGCCGACGACACCATGTCCGGCAATCAATGTGTGGAGCAAGGCGCGCGCTTCCGAACCAGCTTGGGGATCGCGAGTGGCCTCGGTGAGCTTGCGCAGCGGTTCGAGCGGTTCGAGCTTCTCGGCAAGCCATGTGAGCAGCCCCGACTCCAGCCGTTTGCGCGACGGCTCGGGCAGAACCGAAAGCTCGCGCACCAGCACAAGTCGCGGTACCCCGAAGTCGGCAGGCATCTCGATCCGGGCCAGATCGCGATTGTCCCACCGGACCGCACCTTGCACCAGTTCAAGCTCACCCAGTCCTTCGCGCAACAACCAGTCTGCGCGCTGCTCGAGGATTGCCGGGAGCGCTTTTTCACCGGCGGCCAGCAGCATCCTGCGATCGGCAAGCGCCGCACCGGGATCGACCGAGAAGCGAAAACCATCGAGCCGCCCGATGGATTCTCCTTCAACGGTCAGCCGCCCGTCCTTCTCCAGCATGACAGGCAATGTGCCCCCATCCTGGCCCATGCTTTTCATCAAAATCGCGGTCCTTCGGTTGACAAATCTTTCGGTCAAGCGCGCATGCAGAGCATCCGACAATCGTGCTTCGACGGCTCTGGCGCGCGAAGCCATTTCGTCGCGCCCCAGCACCCAATCGGGCCGTTGGCAGATATAGGCCCAGGAACGGATCGAAGCTATCCTTCCCTGCAATGTCGCAATGTCGCCCTGCATTATGTCAAGTTCTGCAATGCGCGCCGCGACATAGTCGGCCCCCAAGTGACCCGTGCTCAGATCCTGCCATAATCGCGCGACAAAGCGGGCGTGTTGCTCGGCTCCAAGCTGGCGAAAATCGGGCAGCGAACAGGCCTCCCAGAAGCGCCGCACCAGGCCTGCGCCCCTGATTTCCAGCGCGAACAGCTCTTCAGACAGGCGTTTGAGCACCGCGAGGTCGATTGCTTCGGGCGCGGCCCGCAGCTCGGCTTTGTCGGGTGCGCGCTCAAGATCATCGATCAGCGCTTGAAGGCTATCGAATCGCGGCTCTGCCTCGCGCCAGAACAAATGGGTCAACGGCTGGAAGCGATGCTCTTCGATTGCATAAATTTCTTCATCGCTAAATTCGGGGGTCTCGCCGCGTTCGCCGTGCAGGCCAGAGACGGTGCCAAAGGTTCCGTCGCGCTGATGACGTCCAGCGCGCCCCGCGATTTGCGCCATTTCGGCCGGGCTCAGTCTTCGCTTGCGTTTCCCGTCATATTTGTTGAGCGAGGCGAAGGCGACATGGTTGAGATCGAGATTGAGCCCCATGCCAATCGCATCAGTCGCGACGATATAATCGACCTCACCATTTTGGAACAATTCGACCTGTCTATTTCGCGTTTCTGGTGAAAGTGCGCCCATCACCACGGCCGCGCCCCCGCGGAAGCGCCGCAGCATTTCTGCCATGGCGTAAACCTGCTCGGCGCTGAAAGCGACCACCGCGCTGCGCGGCGGAAGCCTACTGAGCTTGCAGCCGCCAGCATGGCGCAGGGTCGAGAAGCGTGGACGCTCGATCCTTTCTGCTCCCGGCACCAGCGCCTTGACCATCGGCTCCAGCGTTGCTGAACCCAGCAGCATGGTCTCCTCGCGGCCGCGGGCATGCAGCAACCGGTCGGTGAAGATGTGTCCGCGCTCGGGATCGGCGGCGAGCTGGGCCTCGTCAAGCGCGACAAAGGCGTAGTCGCGGCCCTGCATGGGCATGGCTTCCACTGTACAGCAGAAATAGCGCGCATCGGGTGGCTCGATCCGCTCCTCCCCAGTGATCAGCGCGACCTGCCGCTCGCCCTTGATCGCAGCCACCCGATCATAGACTTCGCGCGCCAGCAGACGCAGCGGGAAACCGATCATCCCGCTCGAATGGCCGCACATGCGCTCGATCGCCAGGTGGGTCTTGCCGGTATTGGTCGGCCCAAGCACCGCCTTGACCGTGCCATCGGGGGATTTTGCGTTCACGGCATCTATGTGGCAGCGCCGGGGGCAAGCCGCAACTGGCGAGACAAATGATGCACAGCCCGTCGCTTGCCGGACTCGCTTGGTCGAAGATTAAGCCCAAGTTTACTTTGATCGGGCACAGAATTGCGCCAATAAGGCGCGGCGAGACGGAATTTGGACCACGGCAGCAACATTTCGCTGGAAAGCGGCGCTTCGGA
>SBHJ01000304.1 GCA_006226465.1 Alphaproteobacteria bacterium
ACCCATGGATGCCTTCTCCTCTGCTGTGACGTTCGGAAACATCACAATGGCACATTCGATGCCGTCGGGAGGGGGCATCCACTCCATCACTTCTCAGTGCAAATCTACAGGCAGCGCCATTCAGATCCGGAAGTCCCCGCCACATGGATGAACGGCAATACTGGTACTTGCCCCCGGAAGTTCATGGGAAGGAAGCAGCAGCTATTCGCGGGCGCCAGATATCGACATGAGATTTTCTACTGCGGACCGGCAGGTTTGGGAGCGCTGAAGTGCCGAACAGGCATTGGGTCAGAACGTGCCCAGAGCCAGAAAGACGACGGTCGGACGACGTTTGTCACAAACTAAGTTGCAAAGCGAACATCGTCCCACATCCCATGATATTTCTGCTCTTCTTGGTACAGCGAGACCTGAAAAATAGCCGACGTATGGCTTCCGGCCTGCTTCAGATTGACAAGCCGCACCCTTTAGATTACGTTTTCATCGACGGGGTATGTAAGCCCAAAAAATGGGGCATGGCGAGAGGGTGATCTGGAAGCGCTACGCGGCGATTTTGCCGCTGTGGGGGACAGATCATGGGTCGGCATTTCCTTTTTCTGGCTGGTATTTCAGCGTCCGCGTTCGCCACATCTGTCGTACAGGCGCAGACAGGCCCCACGCCTGACGCGCAGGACGAAATCGTCGTCACCGCGCTTGGCAACCGGCAGAGCCTGAACGACGCGCCCGCCTCGATTACCGCCTTCGACGCCAAGGCGCTGCAGATCACCGGGGTTACCCGCGCCGAGCAGTTCGTGAAGCTGACGCCCGGCGTCACCATTGTCACCGGCGCGGCCGAAGCGGCCGATACCCAGATCAACATACGCGGCATCAACGGTGCCCGCGACGCGGAAAGCTCGGTCGCGCTGGTGGTCGACGGGATACTCAAGACCAATGTTGCGGCGCTTAACCAGGATCAGGGCACGCTTACCCAGATCGAGGTGCTCAAGGGGCCGCAGGGCGCCATCTATGGCCGCAACGCCACCGCTGGCGCGATCGTGATCCAGACCCGCAAGCCCAGCGACCATCTGGAGGGCGGGATCAAGGCCAGCTATGCCAACGAACAGAGCTTCACCGGCAGCGCCTTCCTCTCCGCCCCGATCGCCGAGGGCATCGGCTTCGTCCTGTCGGGCGATTATCGCACCACAGACGGTTTCTTCCGCAACGCCTATCTCGATAACCGCAAGGTCGTCGATTATCAGGAAGCGTGGAACGTCAACGGCCGCATCGTCGCCGAATTGGGCGACACGACGATCGACGCCAAGGGCAAATATGGCAAGCTGGACGGCGCATCGATCAACTATAATGCCGTGTTCGCCCTGCCAGGCTTCGCGGCTGCGCTAGGCCCGGATTTCTACGCCCAGGTCGACGATCACCGGTTCGGCTATTACAACAACATCAAGCCGACCAACAGCCAGGAGACGATCGAGGCATCGCTGAAGATCGACCATGATTTCGGTCCGGCCACTCTGTCCGCCTGGGCAGCATACAGCAAGATCGACAACAAGCTGGTCGCCGACGGCACCTCTGCTGACTTCCAGCGCTTCACCTCCGCCGTGAACCCGGCGGTGCAGTCATCCGTCGACTCATGCTTCAGTACCACCGCCGCGCTGGCAGGGTATCCGCTCAACTCGCCGACCTTCATCGCGCCATCGCCCTTCGCTTCCGTCTTTGGCTCCTATGCGCCGGTGACGTGTGACGGCAGCCAGTATCAGCGGCGCCAGCAGGAGGATGGCAGCGCCGAAATCCGGCTGACGTCCAACGGTGACGGGCCGCTTCAGTGGCAGTTGGGCGGCTATTATCTGCACATAAACCGCAAGGTGCTGGTCAACCTGATGGCGGATCAAGGGCTTGGCGTGCTTGAGACCAGCTATGCCCCGCCCGACAGCATAAGCCCGTCCACCCAGATCTATCACGACAAGTTCACCACCAACGTCTATGCCGCCTTCGCTTCCGGCAAATATGCAGTGACCGACGCGCTGAAGCTGGGCGTGGCGCTGCGTTATGATATCGAGGATCGCAAGGTCGACAATCTCGTGCCGGTGGTGTTCGATCCGTTCACGGGTGCGCCGATCAACCCCGGCCAGACAGCCGGCGCCGTGCCCAGCAAGAAGGCAACGTTCAAGCAACTCGAGCCCAAGATCGACCTGAGCTACAAGTTCGGCCGGGAAGCGACCGTCTATGCCAATTGGGGTGTTGGCTTCAAATCGGGTGGATTCAACAACCAAGGCGCCGCTGCGCTGGTCGCCAGCAACTTCAATGCAGGCCTGGGCTCCGAAGTCCAGATCGACGACCAATACAAAAAGGAGCGGTCGAGCGCGTTCGAGGCCGGCGTGAAGGGCCAAGTCGGGCCGCTGACCTATAGCCTCGCGGGATATTATACCCGAGTTACCAACATGCAGTTCTTCGAATTCTTCGTGGGCTCCTTTGGCCTGCTGCGCGTCGTGTCGAACATCGACCGGGTCGATCTCAAGGGACTTGAGGCGAACGGCGCACTCAAGGTCGTCAATGGCTGGACCCTGTTTGCATCGGGCAACTATACCGACAGCGAGATCAAGAAGAACACATCGCGTCCCTCTACTGTCGGCAACAAATCACCCTATACGGCGAAATATACGATCAACCTGGGCAGCCAGATGGAGGCTCCGATCGCCTCCACCTTCGACTTGCTGCTCCGCGCCGACTACCGCATCACGGGTCCCACCTGGTTCCACACGGTTCAGGGCGGCGCGGAATACCCGACGCTGTTTGGTGCCCCCGCCATGTTCGACCGCACCAAGCGCTCCGCTTATGGTGTGCTCGACCTCCGCCTAGGTCTGCAGAGCGAGAACTGGAACGCGACCCTGTTCGCCAACAATGCGCTCAACCGTAAATATCTCAACGACGTGACCCCCGCGATCGAGTTTGGCGGCTCCTTCGTAGCCCCGGGTGCGCGCCGACTTTATGGCGTGGAACTGGGCTATCGGTTTTAACTGCAGCGGCATCGCGTGGGCGGGCGGGACGGCAACCCGCCCGCCCACGCGATGCGATCGCAACAGTCCTCACCCGCGGGCATTGGAAAGTGCACGCCGGCCGCTTCTTCGGTGCCCAAATAGCCCTGTCGAACCGCGTCTTCGTTCATCCTAAGCTATTCAAGCAACATCCCATCCGTGGGCAGATGGTGCCGCGATGCGCGTCCTACGTCGATTCTCGCGCGGTTCGCGTCTTGCTGGTTTGCGGTCCAGGGCATAGTCGGTTGAGCATGAAACCGACCACTCCCGCCGAAATCAATGATGTGGTTGCCCGATTTGCACGGATCGCGCTCAAGGGTGTCGCGCAATGGATCAACGTCGAACCACTGGCGGGCAGCAAAGAAACCGAATGCTTCGATAACGTTGAAAAGGCGATCGGCGCGCATGGGGGGAAGGCGATCATGGGATGGATTGTCTGGGAAAAACCGGGAGTGTGGCTCGAGGCCGAGCATCATGCGGTATGGGCCCAGTCGGCCCGAAGCTGCGATTTTGGCCAGGTTGAAGAACGAACACTGAACGCTTGATTGATTCTACCAGGACCGTTGCTGACCACCGACCTCGTAGATATCGGCTTCCATGGAGCAATTGTAGCTCTCTGCGATGTTGAACATCTCGGAGAGGAGGCTTTGGATTTCCTCATCAAGGGAAATGCCATCCGGATCGGGGTCATAGGCGACGGTCAGTTTGTAATCACAATTGCCGTTTTTTACCATGGCGTAGTCGCGTTCCAGCATCGCCTCAATCCGCTCCCGAGCGGGTTTTCTACCTCTTCCACGCTTGTTGAAGTTCTCGATAATCAGATGCAGGGCGATGCTGGCAGTGGGCGGCTTTTCCGGCAGTTTGGTCTGTGACGGAATAATGTCGAGCGCCCGATAGACGGTCATTCGTGAGACCTTCAGGTCGCGGGCAACGCGGGCCTTGCTGGCGCCGGCGGCAAGGCGACGGCGGATTTCATCGTCATCGACGTTCTTCTTCCGGCCTTTGTAAACGCCTTCGGCGCGCGCCGCTTCGATCCCGGCGCGCTGACGATCCTTGATGAACTTCAGCTCCATATCGGCGACCATGCCGAGTATGGTGATGACCATTCGCCCCATGTCGCCCGCCGTCGTCACCTCTGGCTCAAGGATGCGCAGCGAAGCTCCCTTTTCATCAAGCTCATGCACCAGGTTCAGGACATCGCGCGTGGAGCGGCCGAGCCGGTCGAGCCGCAGCACGACCAGCTCGTCGCCGGTGTGCATAAACTGCATGATCGTTTCCAGTTCCGTGCGCCCGCTCCGCGAGGCCCCCGATCCGGTCTCGGAACGGATAATTTCGCAACCTGC
>SBHJ01000216.1 GCA_006226465.1 Alphaproteobacteria bacterium
CCTTTCAACTTTCTATCGAGGAAACTCATCATGGCGGTTACCCGCACCTTTTCGATCATCAAGCCCGATGCCACCAAGCGCAACCTGACCGGTGCTGTCACCAAGATGCTGGAGGAAGCCGGCCTGCGCGTCGTAGCCAGCAAGCGCATCCGCATGACCCGCGAGCAGGCCGAAGGCTTCTATGCCGTTCACAGCGAACGCCCCTTCTTCGGTGAACTGTGCGATTTCATGATGAGCGAGCCGGTAGTCGTCCAGGTGCTCGAAGGTGAAGACGCCGTAACCCGCAACCGCGACATCATGGGCGCGACCAACCCGGCGGACGCCGCCGAGGGCACGATCCGCAAGACCTATGCGCTTTCGATCGGCGAGAACAGCGTCCATGGTTCCGACAGCGACGAGAATGCAGCGATCGAAATCGCTTTCTTCTTCAAGCCGGAAGAAATCGTCGGCTGATCGATTCTCTGATCGATCCGATTTCGAGGCCTCGCTGCAGAGATGCAGCGGGGCCTTTTTAATTCAATGATTTACTGGAGCTATTAGGAGAACCTTCCGAAGCGGTGTAGAATTCAGGCGGTCGTCAACGTCTTTGGGGGGAAGAGACAATGGGACGAGCTCTTGTGATGCTCATCGCAGTAGCGTGCTACTTCGCGTTTTTCGTTTCGTTCGCATATCTGGTCGGATGGGTCGGTGGTTTCGAATTCATGCCGACGCATGTCAACAAGGGGCTGAGCGCGGCCCCTGCGGCGGCACTGATTATCGACATCGGACTGATCGCACTGTTCGGCGTACAGCACTCGGTCATGGCGAGGCAGGGCTTCAAGGCCGGGTGGACAAAGATTGTGCCCGCACCATTGGAGCGCAGCCTTTATTGCCTTGCAACCGCGCTGGTACTGCTCGTCATGTTCGAATTCTGGCACCCGATCGAGGGGACATTGTGGTCAATCCAGAACGAGAACCTGCGCATGGCAGTTTGGGCCATATTCTGGTTGGGCTGGAGTATCCTGTTCGTTTCGACCTGGCTGCTGAACCACTTTGAGCTGTTCGGACTGCAACAGGCCTGGTTGTATCTGCGCGGCAAGGAAGCCTCGCCGCCAACCATGCGGACTCCCCTGTTCTACAAGGCGGTTCGGCACCCGCTGTATACCGGCTTTTTCATCGCTTTCTGGGCGGCGCCGGACATGACCTACAGCCGCCTGCTCGCAGCAATCGGATTCACGATCTATATCCTGATCGGGATTGCTTACGAGGAGAAGGACCTGCTGGCGGAGTTCGGCGAGCAATATGCCGAATATCGCAGGAAGGTTGGCTCGTTCCTGCCGGGGATTGGTAAATCGGATTAGCAGCCTTTAGCCTGCGCGCGAGACATAGGCATTGAGCGCGCGGGGATAGAGCTGGTGTTCGGCGATTAGCACTCGCGCGGCGAGCGCGTCGGGTGTGTCGTCGGGCAGAATCGCGACGCGCGCCTGCGCCAGCACTTCGCCATCGTCGAGTTCGGGCGTGACGATGTGCACACTCGCGCCAGCGTAGCTGTCCCCCGCCTCGATGGCGCGGGCGTGGGTGTCGAGGCCCTTGTATTTGGGGAGCAGCGAGGGGTGGATATTGAGCATTCGCCCAGCCCAAGCTTGGACGATGTCCTCTCCCAGGATCCGCATATATCCGGCCAGCGCGATATATTCCGCTCCGGCCTCGCGCGCGGCCTTGCTCATTGCCGCATCGTGATCAGCGCGGGCCATGCCCTTGTGTGGCAGGACGAAGGTTTGCAACCCTTCTGCTGCGGCCAGCTTGAGCCCGCCGGCATCAGGATTGTTGCTGGCGACCAATACCACTTCGAAGGCAGCATCGGGCAGGCGGCTGGCATAGAGCAGGGCGGCCATATTGGTCCCGCTGCCCGAGATGAACACGGCAACTCTGGCCTTCCTAGGCAAAGTGCTCGGCCTCCCAATCTTCGCGCGCGCTCCATGTGCCTTGCGATCCGCGCACGGTGCAGCCGCGCTCGGCGTCCTCAACCCGTCCGACAACAAATGCGCTCTCGCCGACCTCGACCAGTCGCGCAATCACCGTTTCGACATGTTGTGGCTCGACCGCCAGCACCATGCCCACACCGCAATTGAATGTGCGCGCCATTTCACTCGGCTCGATCGCTCCCTGTGCCTGCAGGAAGGCCATCAGCCCCGGCTGGTCCCAGCTATCGGCGTCGATCACGGCATGCGCACCATCGGGCAGGATGCGCGGGATATTCTCCAGCAATCCGCCACCGGTAATATGCGCCATGCCGTCGACCAACCCTTCACGGACCAGCGGAAGCAGGCTCTTCACATAGATCCTGGTTGGCTCGATCAGCGTGTCGATCAGCAGCCGTTCGTGGTCGAAGGGGGCGGGGCGATCAAGCTTCCATTGCTTGTCCGCCGCCAGTCGCCGCACCAGCGAATAGCCGTTGGAGTGAACGCCCGAACTGGCGACGCCGATCAGCACATGGCCCGGTGCGACCTTTTCGCCGGTCAACTGCTCGCCGCGTTCGACCGCGCCGACGCAGAATCCGGCAAGGTCATAGTCACCCGCGGCATACATGCCGGGCATTTCCGCGGTCTCTCCGCCGATCAGCGCACAGCCCGATTGCTTGCAGCCTTCGGCAATGCCCGCGATCACGCGCTCTGCGACACCATTCTCGAGCTTGCCGGTGGCGAAATAGTCAAGGAAGAAGAGCGGTTCCGCACCCTGCACGATCAGGTCGTTGACGCACATGGCGACGAGATCGATCCCGATCCGGTCGTGCAGATCGTGATCGATGGCCAACTTGACCTTGGTCCCCACACCGTCATTGCCCGCTACCAGCAGCGGGTCCTTGTAGCCTGCCGCCTTGGGGTCGAAGAAACCGCCGAAGCCGCCGATCTCGCCATCTGCACCGGGACGACGCGTGGCCTTGACCAGGGGACCAATCGCCTTGACCAGGGCATTGCCTGCATCGATCGAAACACCCGCATCGGCGTAGGTATAGGATGAATTCTTGCCTGACATGGCGGCTCCATAGGCAATAGCGCTTGGAATCGCACCAGCATTTCGGCAAAAGGCACCAGATTTTCCCCGATGGCCCTGACCCAATCCCTTCCTCGCTTGTCGCACCCCATGCCCAGCGGACAAAAGTTCCGCTGGCTGCTGGTGTTGGTCGTCGCAATCTTGCTGCTCGCCGGGCTGGCGGCGGTATGGGCGCAGGTTGAAGGAGATCGCGGGATCGCGCCGATTGCATCGAGCAGCGATATCACCGTCACCGGGATCGAGGTTGATGTACGTGCCCCAAGTGCTGAGGAAGCACGCGAGAAAGGCTGGCGCGAAGCTCAGCGCAAGGCCTGGGACAAGATCGACGGACCCGATATCGCGCAATCGCAGCTCGAATCGCTGGTTTCAGCGGTGGTGATCCAGCAGGAACGAATCGGTCCCACGCGCTATATCGCCACGCTTGGGGTGATCTTCGACAGGGCGCGTTCACAGGCCTATCTTGGCGGGGCTGAGCGCGGCACGCCATCAGCCCCCATGTTGCTCTTGCCTGTGACAATGAGCGGTGGGGCAGCCACAGTCTATGAGGTTCGCAATCCATGGCAACGCGCCTGGGCTGAGTTCAATCCGGGCAACAGCCGGATCGACTATGTTCGTCCTTCAGGAGCGGGTGGCGATTCGCTGCTGCTGACCTATGGCCAGACGGGCAGGCGCAGCCGCAGCTGGTGGAATGTGATCCTCGATCAGTTTTCAGCGGCGGATGTGCTCATTCCGATAGCGCGGCTCGACTATCAATGGCCGGGCGGGCCAATTCGCGGCAATTTCACCGCGCGCTATGGCCCGGACAGCCGCTATCTCGACAGTTTCACCATGACGGCCGATAATCCCGGTAAGCTCGCCGAAATGCTCGATCAGGCGGTAGTGCGGTTCGATCGAATCTTCGAACAGGCACTGGAAGAGGGCAAGCTTCGTCCGGATCCCACATTGCGGTTGGGCGGCTCGGGAGACATCGATCCGGCGCTTCTGCGCCTGATCGAGATCGGTCGTGCGATCCAGGCTCGCGAGGCGGCAGAAGCCGCCGGGGAAGGCGGCCTGATCTCCACCGGCCCCCTGCCGACCGCCACGCCGACGCAGGAAGCCGCCGTCGTTTCGGCCTATGTCGTGCAATTCACCAGCCCGGATGCCGCATCGATCGATGCTACATTGGCTGCGGTCCGCGCGACGCCCGGTGTACGCGGTGCCGCAACCACCAGCATCGCCATCGGCGGCACATCGGTGATGACGGTCAGCTTCGGCGGATCGCTCGACCAATTGGCAGCTGCAATGCGCGCACGCGGATATAATGTGCGACAAGGGTCGAA
>SBHJ01000181.1 GCA_006226465.1 Alphaproteobacteria bacterium
CGCTTGAGGTTTTCCTGCCCGATTGCGCCCAGCGCACCGACAATGATCGAGGCGAGAGAAGCGAAGATCACGATCTGGCGCCAGGCATCGGCCTGGCCGCCCAACACTTCCAACGCCACACGCGCGGTCAGGCCAATTGCGGCAACCTTGGGGGCGGTCGCGAAAAAGGTCGTAACCGGGGTTGGTGCGCCCTCGTACACGTCAGGCGTCCACATGTGGAACGGAACTGCCGAAACCTTGAAGGCCAGGCCTGCCAGCACGAAGATCAGGCCAAACAACGCACCGGTCGAAAGCTCGCCAGTCAGCACAGTGGCGACTCCGGTAAAGCTGGTGTGGCCGGTGAATCCGTAAAGCAGGCTGATACCGTAAAGCAGGATGCCGGAGGCGAGCGCGCCCAGCACGAAATACTTGAGGCCAGCTTCGGCCGAACGCGTATCGTTCCGCAGGAACGCCGCCATGACATAGGCGGCGAGGCTGTTGAGTTCCAACCCGACATAGAGCGTCAGGAAATCGCCCGCCGACACCATGATGCTCATGCCCAATGCCGCGAACAGCACCAGGATCGGGTATTCCGCCTTCATCGCACCGCGACGCTCGAAATAGTCCGGAGCCACTACCAAACAGCCGATTGCCGCAAGATAGATCAGTGCCTTGGCAAAGGCGGCAAAGGCATCGGCCCGAAACAGTTCCCCAAAGGCGAGGAAATCTGGACCGGAAGCGCCATCATGAAGTGCTGGAAACAGCATCGCGCCAGCACCGAACAGTGCCAGAATGCTGCCATATCCAACCAAACGGGCGGCCCTGTCGCCACCCCATGCGGCAACCAGCAACAGGACGAGCCCTGATGCGCCCAGAGTAATTTCCGGCGCGATCAGCGCAAGGGAGCCTGCATAGTCCATCAGTGGGCCCCCTCCTCTGCGGCTTCGCCGTGGTGGGCAATTTCGTTGGCGGAACGGCCGGTCGGCTCACCAATCTCCAACATGCTATCACCTTCTGGTGCCGCCCGGGCGACCCGCGCATTAAGTGCAGCAATGTCCGCACGCATCGGGGCGAGGAAGCTCTCTGGATAGACACCCATCCACAGCACCGCTGCCGCAATCGGCGCAAGCATGGCCCATTCGCGCAGGTTCAGATCGGGCATGGCCGCTGCATCGGCATTCTTCTGTATGCCAAAGGCCACGCGCCAGTAGAGATAAAGCATGTAGCCAGCGCCCAGGATGATGCCGGTGGTGCAGACCAGCGTCACGAGCGTCGAAACCTGGTAGATCCCCGCCAGAGCAAGGAATTCGCCCACGAAATTGCTCGTGCCCGGCAAGCCGACACTCGCCATGGTGAAGAGCATGAACAGCGTGGCATATCTGGGCATGTTGATACTGAGGCCGCCGTAACGGTCGATCTCTCGCGTGTGCAACCGGTCGTAGATCACGCCGACGCACAGGAACAACGCGCCCGACACCAGGCCATGGCCGAGCATAACCATCATCGCGCCTTCCAGACCCTGCACGTTGAAGGCGAACAGCCCGACCGTCACGATCGCCATATGCGCAACCGAGGAATAAGCGATCAGCTTCTTCATATCGTGCTGAACCAGTGCGATTAGCGAGGTCACGACAACCGCGATCATCGAAAGCACAAAGACCAACCAGGCGAATTGCGCGCTGGCTTCGGGGAACATCGGCAAGCTGAAACGAATGAAACCGTATCCGCCCATCTTCAAGAGCACGCCCGCCAGGATCACCGAACCGGCCGTCGGCGCCTGCACGTGTGCGTCGGGCAACCAGGTGTGAACCGGCCACATCGGCATCTTGACCGCAAAGCTGGCGAAGAATGCCAGCCACAGCCAGGTCTGTGCCTGCGGGGCAAAGTCATACTGCATCAAAGTCGGGATATCGGTCGTGCCCGCAGTGCCGACCATCCAGAACATCGCAATCAGCATCAGTACCGAGCCGAGCAGTGTATAGAGGAAGAACTTGTAGCTGGCGTAGATGCGGTCCGCCCCGCCCCACACACCGATGATCAGATACATCGGGATCAGGCCAGCTTCGAAGAAAATGTAGAACAGGAACAGGTCCTGCGCACAGAACACGCCGATCATCAGCGTTTCCATGATCAGGAACGCCGCCATGTATTCGCCAACGCGGGTCTTGATCGCATCAAGGCTGGCGAGGATGCAGATCGGCATCAGGAACACGCTCAGCACGATCAGCATCAACGCAATGCCATCGATCCCCAGCGCATAGGAGAAGCCGGAAAACAGCTCTGCCCGCTCGGTGAACTGCCACTGCGCGCCGCCAATGTCGTAATTGGCCCACAGCACCACGCCGAGCATAAAATTGGCGAGCGTTGCCACCAAGGCAGTCGCGCGCGCCATAGCCGCCTCGAGGAAGGAGCACGCAACACCCGCGACGAGCGGAACCAGCAGCATCACGGAAAGGATCGGAAAGCCGTCCATCAGAACATTACCCAGGTGATGGCGGCGACCAAGCCCATGAGCATGATCAACGCGTAACTATAGAGATAACCAGTCTGAAACCGCTTAGCGACCAGCGCGCCCTGCTGGATCGCCCAGGCAACGCCATTGGGGCCAAACCGGTCGATCGTGCCCTGATCCCCGCGCACCCAGAACTGGCGGCCAAGCCAGAAAGCCGGCTTGACGAAGATCGCATGATAGAGCTCGTCGAAGTACCACTTGTTGTACACGAACTGGTGGACGAGCCGGAATTGGGCAACGAACTTCGCCGGGATCGAAGTATCCTTGACGTAGGTCCAATATGCGGTCGCAAAACCGATCAGCATGACAATCGTCGCGGCCAGCTTCACCGCCAATGGCACCCCGTGCATGGCATGGAGCAGGGCCTCGTTATAGAAGATCGATCCGCCCCAGAAGCTCTCGCTCTCCAGGAAGGCGTGGCTGAACACCCAGCCTGCGAAAACAGCGCCCATCGTCAGAACGCCCAGCGGAATCAGCATGGTCAGCGGGCTTTCATGCGGGTGGTATCCACCGGTCGTGTCTTCGCCTGCCTGCTCCGGGGTCTTGTGGACCGAATGCTGGATGTGTTCGCTCTCGATCCAGCGCGGCTTGCCGAAGAAGGTCAGGAAGACCAGTCGCCAGCTGTAGAAGCTGGTGAGCAGTGCCGCGATCGTGCCCATCCAGAACGCGAAAGTGCCCATTTCGGTACCGCGCGCGAAGGCGACTTCCAGGATCGCGTCTTTCGAGTGGAAACCCGCGAAACCGGCATGGATCCAGTAAATACCGACACCGGTGATCGCCAGAGTCCCCGCCGTCATCGCCCAGAAGGTGAACGGGATGTGCTTACGCAGGCCGCCGTAATAACGCATGTCCTGCTCGTGGTGCATGGCGTGGATGACCGAACCCGCCCCGAGGAACAGCAGCGCCTTGAAGAAGGCGTGGGTGAACAGGTGGAACATTGCGGCGCCATAGGCGCCGACGCCCGCAGCGAAGAACATGTAGCCCAGCTGCGAACAAGTCGAATAGGCGATCACCCGCTTGATGTCCCATTGGGTGGTGCCGATCGTCGCGGCGAAGAAGCAGGTTGCCGCACCCACGAAAGTTACCATGCCCAGCGCCACCGGCGCCGTCTCGAACATCGGCGAAAGGCGGCAGACCATGAACACGCCCGCGGTCACCATGGTCGCGGCGTGGATCAGCGCGGAGACCGGGGTCGGGCCCTCCATCGCATCGGGCAACCAGGTGTGGAGCCCGAGCTGCGCCGATTTGCCCATCGCGCCGATGAACAGCAGGATGCACAGGATATCCATCGTGTGCATGCGGTAACCCAGGAACCCGATGGTCGCGCCGGTCATGCCGTGCGCCGCTTCCAGGATCGCGGGGATCGATGTGGTCTGGAATACCAGGTAAGTGCCGAAAATGCCCAGCATGAAGCCAAGGTCGCCCACGCGGTTGACCACGAAGGCCTTGATCGCGGCGGCATTGGCGCTGGGCTTCTTGAACCAGAACCCGATCAGCAAATATGATGCGAGGCCGACCCCTTCCCATCCGAAGAACATCTGGACGAGGTTGTCGGCGGTCACCAACATCAGCATGGCGAAGGTGAACAGGCTGAGATAGGCGAAGAAACGCGGTTGGTCCGGGTCTTGATCCATATAGCCCCAGCTATACAGATGGACGAGCGCGGATACGGTTGTGATCACCACCAGCATCACCGCCGTCAGCGTATCGACCCGCAAAGCCCAATCGAAAGTCAAGGTGCCGGACTGCACCCATTGCATCACGGGGACCACAGTTGGATCGTAGGTTCCGCCCACAAAGCCAAGGAAGATCGGCCAGCTCAGCGCACATGAGATAAACAGCGC
>SBHJ01000006.1 GCA_006226465.1 Alphaproteobacteria bacterium
ATGAACTTGCCGCCGATCACCATGGCGGGGACGCCCGAAATGTTGAGGTCCCAGGCCATGCGTTCCTCGCCGACAACGCGCGCGGTCAGTTCTTCATCGGCCAGCGCGGCCTTGGCCGCCTCGCGGTGCAGGCCGACACTGGCAGCAACATCGAGCAGCACCTCATGGTCGGAAACATTGCGCCGCTGATTGAAATGCGCGCGGAACAGAGCGAGCTTGAGTTCGGTCTGCGCCGCCGGGCCTGCCGCCTCCAAAGCCCAGACCAACAGCTTGTGCGCATCGCGCGTGTTCCACATCATCGCGGGCGGCGGCTCATCTTCGCCCTCATACACCAGCGAGACGCCGGCGCTTTCGGCAATCGCGCGCATTTGCCCGCGCACAGCCGCGCCTTCCTCCGCGCTCCGTCCGTATTTGCGCTGGAGGTGTGCCTCCTGCTCCTCGCCCTCGGCCGGCATATCGGGATTGAGCTCGAAAGCGTGCCAGCGCACCTGCGCCTCGATCTCACCCTCCAGCTCGCCCAGTGCCTTGGTCAGCTGGCCGTATCCGATCGCGCACCAGGGGCACATCACGTCGGACCAGATATCGATCGTCATGCGGGCAGGTTCGGTCATTTTTCAATCCACCATTTCAGGAGCTGATGAGCAATAGCATGCGGGGGAGGCGCGATAAAAGGGCCGGTTCCAGCCAAGGCCGCCGTCACATCTTCCCGCGAGTAGAAATTGATCTCCGCCATCTCGGTTTCGTCGATGACCAGATCGTCATTCAATGCATGCGAATGACAGCCGATCATCAGCTGGCTGGGAAATGGCCAGGGCTGGCTGGCGATGTAACTGACATCGTGGACGCGAATACCCGATTCCTCGAACACTTCGCGCTGCACGGCTTCCTCGATCGTTTCTCCGGGTTCGACAAATCCCGCCAGCGCGGAAAAGCGCCCTTCGGGCCAGCCCTTGCCGCGGCCCAGCATCAATCGGCCCCCGGACTCACTGGCGTGTTCGACCAGCATGATCGTGACCGGGTCGGTGCGGGGGAAATGCTGCGCCCCACAGCCGCCCTCCTCGCGGGGGCAATCGCGCTGCCAGCCGCCCTTGGCGATCTGCGTCGGCTCGCCGCATTGCGCGCAAAAGCGGTGGCGCGCGTGCCAGTCGGTAATGCTGCGGGCCCCGCCGTAGAGCGCCAGGTCACCCGGCTCCATGTTTGCCATCAACGACCACAATTGCGGATTGGCCATCCGTGGGCTGGCGTCGCCACGCCCCGGCACTGCGGCGAAGCACGGCTTTTCCCCGCCCTCGCTGCGGTCCAGCCCCAGGAACACCAGTTCTGCATCCGGCGCGGCATCGGCCAAAGTGCCCCAGGCAATCCGCCCGTCATCGCCGATCGAAGGCATCAGGCCGTCGAGCAGCAGAAGACGCGCCTTCCAGTTCATCATCCCGGCCAAGGCCGCGGGATCGGCGCGCAGATTGTCGGCCCGATCGAGCGGAGAGCCCGAAAACGCGATCTGCCGATCAGCCATGCGCATGGGCTTTCAAATCTTCCTCCAGCGCGGTTTCAAACTCGCGGCGAACCGGGAAGGATTCGCTGGGCATGTATTGGACATAGAGGCCGCTGCGCAGGCCTTTGGCGAAATCGACCGAATTCACCGTGCCGGCCGCCCCGCTCCAGCCGAACTTCTTGCCCTTAACCCCGCCGCCGGCGCCGAAACTCGATCTGGCCAGTTTGCTGTCTGGCGAGGGATCGAGCCCTTCGGCCAGCAGGTTGGACGTACCGATTTTGACCGCCTGCTCGCCCATCACGCGTTTGCCGTCGATTTTGCCATAGCCGAGCAGCATCTTGAGGAAGCGATCATAGTCGCGCGGGCTGCAAACCAGGCCCGAACCGCCCCAAATGATTGGCGGCTGATCGAGATAGATCGAGCCGAGCGGCGGATCGATCGGGATCGGGAAACCTCCGAGTATTCCGTAATTTTCGGTCAGGCGGCCTACCTCGCTCTTGGGAACGCGGAAATAGGAACTGGTCATCCCGCAGGGTTCGAAAATGCGTTCGCGCATGAAGCTTTCGAATTCCTGCCCGGTCACCACTTCGATCACGCGGCCCAACAGGTCGATACTGCTCGAATAAATCCATTCGGTGCCCGGCTGGGCTGCCAGCGGAAGCTTGGCCAGCCGATCGGCGAAGGCCTTCAGGCCAGGTGCGGGTTTGGCCCTGACCAGGCCCGGTATTTCCATGCGGCTGACCTGACCGGATGAAATACCGGCATCGAGGTATGCCTTGAGCAATGGTCCCTTGGCCGTGATGTCGTAGCTCAAGCCCGAAGTGTGGGTCAGCAATTGGCGGATCGTGATCGGCCGTTCTGCCGGCACGGTATCGTCAATCGGGCCATCATGGCGCCTAAGCACCCTCATCTGCGCAAAGGCCGGGAGAATTTCGGCCAGCGGCTGATCAAGGCGTAGTTTACCCTCCTCGATCAGCATCATCACCGCCATTCCGGTTACTGGTTTGGTGCTCGAATACTGGCGATAGAGCGAATCAAGCCCGGCAGGCGTGACACCACCGAACATGAGCTCGCCGCGCGCGACTATATGCGGATCGTCCGCACCCCAGCCAAGGCAGGCAACCATGTTCGGAACCTTGCCGCTCGATACGTAGCTTTGGACTTTCGCCGCCACCGCAGGCCAGCTTGCACTAACGTCATGCGCGAACAGCTCCCGTCCGAATGGCAGCGTTGCGAAGGCCCCGCCTGCCGCCAGATAAGCACCACCTCGCAGCAGTGCACGGCGCGACAAGGTTGCATCATCGAAATTGCGGAATGCCATAAAAGTCCTGATTTGAAATCCTTCGAAAGGGACAATTGAAATATCCATGCTGTGCGGTCAATGAACACTTGCGTCGAACGGGTGTCCTATCCATATAAGACACATGCTGAACCTGCTTTCGATTTTGATCGGTATCGTCTCGCTGGTGATCGTGATCCCGGCGCAAATCCCCTTGCTCGGCTGGGCCAACTGGATCGCATTGCCGCTGATCGCGATTGGCATTGGCCTGGGACAGCTCTCATCGAGCCGCGGTGGGCGCAATTTCTGCCTGGTAGTGGGCCTGATTGCGGCCGTACGGCTGAGCCTGGGCGGCGGCTTCTTCTAACGCTGCGCCAACGCGACCTGCACGGCCTTGGCGAACAGGGTCGGTAGCCCTGCCGCCTCGATCCTGTCCACAGGCCACCATTCGCCTTCGCCGCCAGGCTGTTCGCGCGCGTCGAGCCGCACCACCTCGAGCGTCAGCACTGCGTGGGTGAAGACATGGCGCACTGCACCGAGGGTCTCGCCGCCGCGCGATCCAGAGCCATCCCCCTGCGCGCTCCAGCCATCGTCGGGCAGCGCGCGCATCCCGCCCAGCATCCCCTTGGCCGGGCGTGTCACCAGCCAGACCTGGCCGCTACGTTCGATCCAATAGGCCTGCCCGCGCCGCTCTGGCTTAGGCTTTTTCGCGGCTTTCACTGGAAACCGCCCCGGATCGCCAGACGCCAGGCCCTCGCAGCATTCCGCCAGCGGGCACAGCAGGCACTTCGGATCGCGCGAGGTGCAAATGGTCGCCCCCAGATCCATCATCGCCTGGGCGAAATCGCCCGCACGTTCGGATGGAGTCAAAATATCGGCGCGTTCGCGGATTTGCGTCCTGGCACCGGGCAGCGGTTCGCCAATCGCGTGGAGCCGCGCCACCACCCGCTCAACATTGGCATCGATCACCACGGCTCGCTCACCAAAGGCGATCGCCGCCACAGCCGCTGCCGTATAGGGCCCCAGCCCCGGCAGCTTGCGCAATTCCGCCTCCGTACGTGGGAAACCACCGCTCGCTGCAACGGCGCGCGCGCATTTCACCAGGTTACGCGCCCGCGAGTAATAGCCCAGCCCGGCCCAGGCGCTCATAACCTCGGCCTCGTCCGCTGCGGCCAGAGCTTCGACCGTCGGCCAGCGCGCCATGAACCTCTCGAAATAGGGTTTGACCGCAGCCACCGTGGTCTGCTGCAGCATGACCTCGCTCAGCCAGACGTGATAGGGTTCTGGTGCTGGCTCGCCCGGCGGCGAACGCCATGGCAGCTGGCGCGCATGGGCATCGTACCAGTGGAGCAATCGGGCAGAGGCGGTCTTGTCGTTGGCGATCACGCTTTATCTCTCACGGGGCCTATGGCATTGGGAAGGCTTGAATGGAACGCGATAAGCCCAATCCCTCCACCAAACGGAAGAAAGCCGCCAAGCCGTGGGAGCGCCCGCGCGGCGGCGCTCCGCGCGC
>SBHJ01000081.1 GCA_006226465.1 Alphaproteobacteria bacterium
GCGCGGTTCCGGCCGCGGCTCCTGCGCCAAGCTGGGGACCGCCTGTGACGATGCCGTTGGCAATGCCCGGGCCGAAGATGGAAAGGCCGAGCAGCGAGAGCGCGGCCAGCGCAATCGCCATGACCTGCTCTGCATCGGGCTCCGGACCCATGGTCACGGTAAACTGGCTGAATAAGGTGGTGCCGATGCCAGTGATGACCGCAAGCACCAGCACCTTGATGCCGGTCGAGACGATATGGCCCAGCACGCGCTCGGCCATGAAGGCCGTGCGGCCGAAAAAGGCGAAGGGCAGGAGAACAAAGCCGGCGAGTGTCACCAGCTTGAACTCAATAAGGGTGATGAAGACCTGCACCGCGATGATGAAGAAGGCGAGCACCACGATCAGCCAGGCAATCAGCAGTACGAGAATGATGGCGAGATTGGCGAATACCGACCAGATGCTGCTGAACGCCTCGGTGGCGTCGATCAGGGGCTGGGCCGCGTCGAGCCCGGTCTCGGCGATGGAACCGGGTTGCATGAACTCCGCGAGGCTGAGCGCATCACCACTCGCCTTGAGCCCCAGCCCCGCGAAGCTTTCGAACAGGATTGTCGCCAGCGTCGAGAAGTTGCCGATGATGAAGGCGAAGATGCCGATATAGAGGGTCTTCCTGACGAGCCGCTGCAACACGTCCTCGTCCGCGCCCCAAGCCCAGAACAGACCGGCAAGCGTGACGTCGATGGCAATCAGCGTAGTCGAGAGGAATGCGACCTCGCCGCCCAGCAAGCCGAAGCCGGAATCGATATAACCGGTAAAGACGCCCAGGAAATTGTCGATGACGCCGGTATCGTTCATCGCCGGTCACCTTTATCGCTGCCGAAGAAGCGTCGGCGCTTTTCCGTCCAGGCCTGTTCGCAAGCCGTATCGGGCATAGTGAGCGTGGCGCAGCGTTCGAGTTCGCGCACCAGCTTCTCCTGCTGCTCGTCTTCTTCGATGACAGGCGGGACCGCTTCACGCGGTGGGTCGCTCGGTTCGCGCAGGGCGACGATCGCCACGGCCAGCATGATACCGGCGATCGCCGCGACGCCCGCGATCCTGGAATTGCGCGACATTGGCCGGCTCCTCTCAATCGCGCCCGAAGAAACGGCGGAAGCGCTCGCGCCCTTCGGCTTCCTCGGCGGCCTGCCGCGCGGAATCGAGTGCCTGTGCCCGGCCCTGTGCCGCGACCAACGCGGTCAGATCGGCAAGCTGCTGCGATTGCAGGGCGAGAAGCTGATTGCCGGCCTGGCTGGCCTGCAGCGCGCCGGTCGCCGACTGACTCGCCGAAACCAGATCTTCCATGGTGGTGCGGGCGCCGTCGATATTGCCGACGACACCGGCCTGCACCTTGAGCGAATCCTGAAAGGCGCCGACACTGTCTTCCCAGCGCGCATTGGCATTGGCGATCATCTGCGCGTTGCTGCCGGTAAGCGCCGATCCCTTGTAACGATCGGTGAACGCCTGGTCGATCTGCTGCACATCATAGGCGATTCGCTGGGCTTCGCCGAGCAGCCGCTGCGTCTCGCGAACCTGATCTTGCAAGGTCTGAAGCGAGCTGAATGGCAGCGAAGCGAGATTGCGGGCCTCGTTGACGAGGCTGGCCGCCTGGTTCTGGATTTGCCGGATCTGATTGTTGATCTGTTCGAGCGACCGGGCGGCGGTCAGCAGGTTCTGCGCGTAATTGGTCGGATCATAGACGATCCCGCCAAACTGTGCGTGAGCCGGGCTCACAAAGGCAAGGCCAACGATGCTCGTGGTGGCAAGAACACCGGCCATAAGGGCAGGGCGCACATAGGGCAGCTTCATGTTTCAATCTCCATATCTGGTGTGAGGGAAAGGGGGGTCTCGGAGACAGAAGCCTTGGGCAGCAATTCGACAGCCCAGGCACAGCCGCGATGACGCAACCATTCGGCGGCGAAAGCCGATGGCCCATGCTTTTCGATGATGTCGGTAATGGTGAGTTGGTCAGTCTTTGAAGACGCCGCTGCGAAGGCCAGCGCCACTTCGCCCAAGCCCAGTTCAAACAGGCGGTTCCCCCGCCGGCTCTGACAATAGTAATCCCGCTTCGGGGTCGCCCGGCTGAGGATTTCAATCTGGCGGGCATTGAGCCCGAACCGCTCGTAGATGGCCGCGATCTGCGGTTCGGCTGCACGCTCGTTCGGCAGGAAGATGCGCGTCGGGCAGGACTCGATGATGGCCGGCGCAATGCTGCTCGTCTCGATGTCGGCGAGACTCTGGGTTGCAAAGACGACGGAAGCGTTTTTCTTGCGCAGCGTCTTCAACCATTCGCGCAGCTGTGCTGCGAAGTCCGGGCTGTCGAGCACCAGCCACCCCTCGTCGATGATGATGAGCGTCGGGGAGCCGTCGAGCCGGCCCTCGATCCGGTGGAAAAGGTAGGACAGCACGGCGGCGGCCGAGCCCGCGCCGACCAGCCCTTCGGTCTCGAAGGCCTGGACCGACGCCACGCCAAGCCGTTCGGCTTCGGCATCGAGCAACCGGCCCCACGGCCCGCCGATGCAATAGGGTGCCAGCGCCTGCTTGAGCCGCTGGCTCTGGAGCAGGACGGCCAAGCCGGTCAGGGTGCGCTCCGACATAGGCGCGCTCGCAAGCGAGGTCAGCGCCGACCAGATATGCTCCTTGGCCTGCGGATCGACAGCAACACCTTCACTGGCGAATATCGCAGCGAGCCATTCGGCCGCCCAGGCGCGCTCTTCGGACAAGTCGATCTTGCCAAGCGGCTGCAACTGCACGCCGCCATCATCGTCGTTGGACAGACCGCCGCCGAGATCCTGCCAGT
Organism: Alphaproteobacteria bacterium; assembly: GCA_006226465.1. Classification (GTDB taxonomy): domain Bacteria; phylum Pseudomonadota; class Alphaproteobacteria; order Sphingomonadales; family Sphingomonadaceae; genus Erythrobacter. The sequence continues at coordinate 2,814 of SBHJ01000081.1, forward strand.
CGCCGCCCATTCCGAGCGCGGCGGCACGAATGCTGCCGCCGAAGTCGAAGGCGAAGACCTGGGCGTTCTCGTAGCGCCGGAACTGCATTGCCATCAGCGCCAGCAGTACCGACTTGCCCGCGCCGGTCGGGCCGACGATCAGCGTGTGGCCGACATCGCCGACATGAAGAGAAAACCGGAACGGGGTCGAGCCTTCGGTCCTGCCGTAAAGCAAGGGGGGCGACCCGAAGTGCTCGTCCCGTTCCGGCCCCGCCCATACCGCTGACAGGGGGATCAGGTGGGCGAGATTGAGAGTGGAGATCGGCGGTTGCCGGACATTGGCATAGGTGTGACCGGGCAGGCTTCCTAGCCACGCCTCGATCGCGTTCATGCCTTCGACAAGGCAGGTGAAGTCGCGGCCCTGGATGACCTTTTCGACCAGCCGCAATTTTTCGGCGGCAATCGCCGGATCACGATCACATACCGTCACGGTCGCCGTGACATAGGCCATACCGGCATAGTCGGCGCCCAGCTCCTGCAGGGCGGTGTCGGCATCGGCCGCCTTGTTCGAGGCATCGCTGTCGAGCAGCGTCGATGCCTCGTTGGTCATGATTTCTTTCAGGATCGCGGCAACCGACTTGCGCTTGGCGAACCATTGCCGCCGAATCTTGGTCAGCAGCTTGGTCGCGTCGGTCTTGTCGAGCATGATCGCACGGGTCGACCAGCGATATTCGAAAGCGAGACGGTTGAGTTCGTCGAGCAGGCCGGGAAAGGTCACGCTCGGAAAGCCGGTGACGGTCAATGTGCGCAGATGCTCCTCGCCCAGCTTCGGTTCCAGCCCGCCCGTCAACGCCTCATCGGCCAGCAGCGCATCGAGATGCATGGGCGTCTCGGGCACGCGGACACGCTGGCGCCGGGTCGAAATCGTGCTGTGCAGATAGGTCAGCGTCTCGGCATCATCGAGCCAGCGAACTTCGGGCATGAAACCTTCGACCAGGTTCAAGACGCGGTCGCTGCGGTCGGTAAAGCTCCCCAGCAGTTCCCACGGATCGACGCAGGAGTTCGACCGGCCTTCGTAGAGCCAGCCTTCAGCTCTGGCCGCATCTTCCGGCGGCGGCATCCACAATAGAGTCAGATAATAGCGGCTCTCGAAATGGCTGCCTTCCTCCCGAAACTGTTCGCGCCGCTCCATGTCGACCAGCGTTGAGACCGGATCGGGAAAGGTAGAGTCAGGATAGTCGAGCGCGGGCACCCGCTGCGCCTCGACGAAGATCGCCCAGCCTGAACCGAGCCGCCGCAGCGCATTGTTGAGCCGCGCGGTGGTGGCGACCAGTTCTGCCGGTGTTGCCGAATCCAGGTCCGGCCCCCGGAACCGCGCCGTGCGCTGAAAGCTGCCGTCCTTGTTGAGCACCACGCCTTCGCTGACCAATGCCGCCCAGGGAAGGAAGTCGGCGAGATGCGCGGCGCCGCTCCTGTATTCGCGCAAGGACATCATGGCCGCATCCATGTCGGGTAGCGCAGATGCCGCCGGGCCACGTCCACGAACTGCGGATCGCGCCGTGCGGCCCAGACCGACAGCGCATGGCCGATCGCCCAGATGGCGAGGCCGGCAATCCAGAGCCGCAAGCCCAGGCCGATGGCCCCTGCCAGCGTGCCGTTCAGGATCGCCAGCGAGCGCGGCGCGCCGCCAAGCAGGATCGGCTCGGTGAGCGCCCGGTGGACCGGCGCTATATATCCGGGAATGGGTTCACCCGATTCCATCAGACCAGCGCCCCACCGCCGAAGCTGAAGAACGACAGAAAGAAGGAACTGGCGGCAAAGGCGATGCTGATCCCGAACACGATCTGGATCAGCCGCCGGAAACCGCCCGACATGTCGCCGAAGGCCAGGGTCAGGCCCGTAATGATGATAATGATGACCGCGATAATCTTGGCGACCGGGCCTTCGATCGATTCAAGGATCGACTGCAGCGGCGCTTCCCACGGCATCGACGAGCCGCCGGCATGAGCAGGCGACGACAAGGACAGCGCAATCACGCTGGCGGTGACGGCAAGCATGGCGCGGCGGGCGCCATGCCGAATGGCATGGATCATGGCAGGTCTCCGGATGTGGGCTGGGAAAGCGAAGTGAGGCGATAATCACCGGTTGCGGGATTGAGTCCTTCGACACGGGCCAGTTCGGCGAGACGGCGGCCGTGTCCGTCGCGGACCAGCACGGCGACGATGTCGATGGTCTCGGCGAGCAGCGCGCGCGGCACCGTGACCACGGCCTCCTGAATCAGCTGTTCCATCCTCCGCAGCGCGCCGAGTGCGGTGCCGGCATGGATGGTCCCGATGCCGCCGGGATGGCCAGTGCCCCAGGCTTTCAGGAGATCGAGCGCCTCTGCGCCACGGACCTCGCCGATGGGGATACGATCAGGGCGCAGCCGCAGGCTGGATCGGACAAGATCGGACAGCGACACGACGCCATCTTTCGTCCGCATGGCGACAAGGTTGGGCGCGGCGCACTGCAACTCGCGCGTATCCTCGATCAGCACGATGCGGTCGGCGGTCTTCGCGACTTCAGCCAGCAGCGCGTTGACCAGTGTGGTCTTGCCACTGCCGGTGCCACCCGCGATGAGGATGTTGGCACGCGTTGCCACGCCGTCACGCAGTGCCGCTGCCTCGGCAGCCGACATGATGCCAGTGCAGGCATAATCGTCGAGCGTGAACACCGCGACAGCGGGCTTGCGGATGGCGAACGCCGGGGCTGCCACCACGGGCGGCAGCAGTCCCTCGAAGCGTTCGCCGCTTGTCGGAAGCTCGGCCGAGACGCGCGGGCATCGGGCATGGACCTCTACGCCGACATGGTGTGCAACCAGGCGGACGATGCGCTCGCCATCGGCAGCGGACAGCGTCATGCCGGTCTCGGCGATGCCTTCTCCCAGCCGGTCGACCCAGAGCCGACCGTCGGGGTTCAGCATCACTTCGATCACGGCAGCATCGTCGAGCCATGCCGTGATCGATGGCCCCAGCGCAGTGCGCAGCATGCGCGCGCCGCGTGACCTTGCCTCGGAACGGATCGGATGGACTGTCAAGGTGAGCCCCTGCTTGTCTGCCGGGCGAACCGCCGCCCGGCGTCAGGGGCCCATCAAGAAAGCCGCAAAGCGGAAGGACTCAACAGGAAAATACGTGCTTCGCAGGCCGGCGAAGAAAGACAGGGAATGGCGTAGGAGAACCCCGGGCCGCCGGGTAGTGACGGGAGGGAACCTTCAATGATCTAATGCTGCGGCACTCGGACAGAGCGGTCGTTGCACCTGTCCACAATATCCCTTATGTTGAGGACAGATAATCGAAGGACAATGCGATGCCCAAGGCCATGACCCTGAATGTGCGTGTGAGCGGCACGCTGGGCGAATTCGTTGCCAGTAATATCGGCAACGACGGGGCCTATGAGAATGTCAGCGAGTATGTCCGCGACTTGATTCGGCGCGACAAGGAGCGGGTAGAAGCCGAAGGGTTCGAACGGCTGAAAGCCGAACTGACGGCCGCTTTCGCCGCGCCGGATTCGTCCTATGAGGCACTCGATGCCGAGACGGTGATCGCCCGCAACGCGCGGAGCTGATCGCATGGCCGCATTTCGCGTTCAGGATCGCGCGGGTCGCCGTCTCGACGAAATTTACGTCTACACCCGTGATAATTGGGGTGAGGAGCAGGCAGCCCGCTACATTCGCGGCCTTTTCGAGCGGTTCGACGAAATCGCGGCTCGGAAGGTTCCATGGCGCCCGGTTCCGGCCGAGTTCGGAGTGGACGGATTCTACTGCCGCTACGAACATCACTACATTTATTGGCGGGTGCTGTCCGATGGCACGGTCGGGATCGTCACCGTGCTTCACGAGAGAATGCACCAACTCGACCGTTTTCGCGAGGATTTGCCCCAGTAAAGATCGGCTCACCCTGCGTAGGACAATTGCGGTGTCTTAGGGCGACAGCTTTTGCCGGCAATGGCGACATTCGGGCTTTGGACCTATTATCTACAAGCTGCCTTTGGTTCAGACGCCGTTCGATGGCGGGTTTCCGACTCAGGCACCAACTGACTAAGGTATCAGCTGCATATCAAGCCGGAAGACCACCTCATGCTCCCCAAGCCGCTCGCTCCGTTTCTGGAGACTGCCGCCGACGCCGCTATCATTAAAGTTCTGACCCACGGCGGTGCGCGCACGAGTAAACCCAGCGGCGAAGTAAGCGCGGTGCGCACTTTGACGCTCGACGGTTTCGACGAGATTGCCTCGGCTTGGTCGCCGATCCTGAAAGCGCATGGGTTTCGCATCGATCTGCGCGCGGTCTTCTGCCACTCACGTCCGCATGTCACCTTTCCGCAGGTGCCACATCCCAAATATGCAAAACCACCCGCAGTGCGGCGATGCGAGCTCGCAGACCTGCTGATCGTGATCGATCATGTCGATCCCTTCCAGAAAATCGACGACCGGCGCGCGGTGCTGGTCCAAGCAAAAATGCTTAAGAATGGTGCGCTAGCGCCGTCCGGAACAGAATGGATCCAGCACGAGCTGCTCGCTTGGCTTCCATCCTTCACCTTTGTCGATCCGGGCTACGACCCACGCAGCCGCGACCTGAACGGAATGCCGCTTATGGGATCGCCCGACCATACCGCCGAATATGGAGGCATCGACCTCAAAGCGTCTCCCCCCGTGTGGCGGCATTGGCTCACCGAGACGAAAGCACCCTGGTTTAGCGCGGATGTCTCGCTCTCCCGGTATCTAGCCGAGATGGCAACAGGCGATGTCAACTGCAGTCGGGATGCGGTCCGGGGTGGCTCCGACGATTGGTCCTTCACCGTGGAGGAGCTGCTGCGGGTGACCGCCGCGCGTCCCATCACCAGGAAGAGCGGGGTGCTTCGCGGCAACGACAATGTTGTCGGCTTCATCACTGACACGTCCTCACTGCCAGACGGGGGTGTCGGCGGCGGCGATAGCTCTGTTGAAGGCGAAGTCCCCGAATGGCCGGAAGGACCAATCAGCACAGTCCACATGACGGCGCGCTCAATCGAAGATTCAAGCGATGACTAGTGCTCTACTTTCGTCCAATGACAAAAAATTGAGATAACAGTCGCCGAATGAGGGCCGCCGCGCTGACGACGCACTTTTCACAGAGGTTCACCTGATTCCTGCATCTGATCGTAGGGTGAAACCCGCTTCGCGAGCTAATATCAAACCAGACCCGAGATTTGAGGTATCAAATTTCCCACCAAGAATGTGTTGGCGAATGACGCAATTGTGCAAGGTGTAGGTGGATGTCTCTGGTAAATTAAAATCGATTCGGGGGGGACACATCGAATGGCCACTCTTCATCCGGAACGAAAGCTCACGATCATCGCCAAGGATCCAGGGCTGCGTCTGGGCGCCAATGGGCCCATGGTCTTTGCACAAGTCGATGTGCCTGCTGAAATTCTGAAGCCCGGACCGACCGGATACCGAATCAAGGTGGTCGATTATAATGCAACCGAACGGCGTGCCTATGCCGCGCGGCAACGCTATCAGATCGGTGACACATTGCTTGATCCCTTTGCGCCTGCCGAAGGAGAAGCGCTGACAGATCGCGATTATCAGTCTCGCCTGGTCGCCAACCCGAATTTCCACGCGCAAAACTGCTACGCCATTGCAATGCGCACACTAGGTATTTTCGAGCGGGCGCTCGGTCGCAGGGTGGGTTGGTCATCCGGCGGTCACCAACTCCACATCGCACCGCATGCCTTTGCGATTGCCAATGCCTTCTATTCAGAGCCCGACCGCGCTTTGATGTTTGGATATTTCTTCGACGGTAGAAACAATCCGGTCTTCACCGCGCTCAGCCATGACGTCGTGGCGCATGAAACCACCCATGCGATCCTTGATGGCCTTCGAACGCGCTACACCGAACCCTCGGGGCCTGATCAGGCTGCGTTCCACGAAGGCTTCGCGGATATTGTTGCGATCCTGTCGATCTTCTCGCTGCCGGAGGTTGTCGCTGCCGGCCTTGGGGCGGCTGCCAAACTTCCAGGCCGTGGCGAGCCGTTGGTGTTCATCTCGGCTGACAAGGTCACTGGCGATGCCATCCGGAAATCCATCTTGCTGGGTATCGGCGCAGAGATCGGAATGGTGAGCGGGGCGGGGCGAGGTGCCCTACGCCAGTCGGTCAAGATAGACCCCAGTACCGACATACTTGACGGTCCTGACATGGCCGAACCGCACAATCGCGGTGAAATTGTGGTTGCGGCGATAACTCGGGCATTTGTCGAGCTTTGGACGGCACGCATCTCCCATCTCGGAACCTTTGGCAGTCGTGGCTACAATCTATCGGCCGTGGTAGATGAGGGAGCGAAGGCAGCTGCCCAGCTGCTCCAGATGTCGATTCGCGCAATCGATTACTGCCCGCCCACGGATCTTGATTTTGGCCAGTTTCTGGCGAGCTTACTAACTGCCGACCGCGAGCTCGTGCCGGACGACAGCCGCTTCGGATATCGCGCGCTCGTCAGAAAGTCCTTCGCGGATTTTGGTATTGTGCCGCCCGCGGGGCAGACGGATGCCGAAGGCTGCTGGCCTTTATTCGCGACAAGCGACGAGCTGCGATATTCGCGCAGCAACGCCGAGGCGCTGACGCGCGATGTCGATGAATGCTTCCGGTTTCTCTGGGAGAACCAGGACGCGCTCGGAATTACCGAGCGCGGCTATACACAGGTCGTGTCGTTGGACTCGTCACTAAGGATCGATCCTGACGGCATCCCGTTTCGCGAAACAATTTGCCAGTATGTCCAGCGCGGCCATTTTTTCGGGTCTGAGCTCAAGGCAATTTGCAAGGTCGATCCGCTTCCGGAGGGCTTTACAACCAAGTCGAGTGTGGATCTGTTCGGCGGCGGGGTCGTCGTGTTCGATCAATATGGGCGGGTCAAATATCATATCGCAAACGGCCTGATCGACGGAGAGCACCAAAAGCGGCGCCTCGAATATTTGCGAGACACCGGCCAGCTTCGCGTGCAGCGCGATGACGAGCGCAACCGGTTTGCCAACCTGCATCTCGCGAGGATGGGAGGCTGAGATGGCGGCGAAACCGGTAACAGCGACCATCCGCGCCTATCAGATGGGTTTCGGCGACTGCTTCCTGCTGAGCTTCGCCTATGACGACGCAAGCGCACGGCACGTACTGATCGACTTCGGCAGCACCGCCATGCCCGACAAATCGAAAGCCAACGTCAAAGCGGTAGCGGCAGATATCGCGCAGCAATGTGGCGGCGCGCTGGACATCGTCGTGGCGACACACCGCCACAAGGATCATATCAGCGGCTTTGCAACCAGGAAGGACGGCAAGGGACCGGGCGACGTTATTCGCAGTCTCAATCCCAAGCGCGTGATCCAACCATGGACGGAGGCGCCAAATGCGCCCGAAGGCTGGACAGGGCCCGACGGTACGAGCTCTGCTCACGCATTCGCCATGCAACGCGATTCGCTTGAAAACATGCACGCAGTCGCGCAGGCGGTGGTCGACAGGCTCGATCGCAAGGGCGGCTTCGATCGACGCTGGCCCTTGGCGGAGAGGCTCCGCTTCGTCGGGGAGGATAACATCAAGAATGTCTCGGCCGTAAACAATCTCATGACAATGGCCGGCGCGCCAGAGAACAACATGTATGTCTATCATGGATGCGATCTCGATCTCGCCGCCATACTCCCCAATGTGAAAGTTCATGTTCTGGGGCCGCCGACGTTGAAGCAGTCGGATTCGATTGAGACCTATGCGAAGAGTTCGGAAGACTATTGGCTCAAGACCAGGCACTTGGCAGGGCTCGCCGCGACGAACGATGTCGCAACAAGCAAGACAAGCATGCTTTTCCCAAACCTCAAGAGCACGGACACATTCCGTCAAACGAGGCTACCGACCGAAATGCGGTGGGTCGCCGAACGGATCGATATCGCCGAGCAGGAACAGATGCTGGGGATAGTCACTGCGCTCGACAATGTCATGAACAATACCAGCGTCATTCTGCTGTTTGAGGCCGGAAGCAAGAAACTGCTTTTCCCGGGAGATGCCCAACTCGAGAATTGGCGCTACGCGCTGCAATCTGACATGGCCGATCTGCTCAATGACGTCGACCTCTACAAGGTCGGTCATCATGGCAGCCTCAACGCCACCCCCAAATCCATGTGGAAGCGCTTCGAGAAGCGCGGCAAGCCCGACACCCCGGACAGGCTGAAGACGGTGATGTCGACCATGGCAGGCAAACACGGCGGCAAGAATGGTGCGCCGACCGAGGTTCCACGCATCACCCTGGTCAACGATCTGAAGGCGGAAAGCTCCTTGTTCAATACCGAGGATTTGCAACCTACGCAGCTCTGCCAGGTCATAACGATCGATCTGCGATAGGCGAGATCATGACCCGCAACATCGTCCTCTGCTGCGATGGCACCTCCAACCAGTTCTCCGAGGATCGCACCAGCGTCATCAAGCTCTTCCATACGCTCGTCAAAAACGAGGGCACGCAGCTCGTCTATTATCATCCCGGCATTGGCACTCGGGCGCCGAGCGGCATCGGCACGAAGACCGGCAGCTGGCTCGGGCGAATGGCCGGCCTCGCATTTGGGTACCGCCTGCAGGACGACATTATCGATGCCTATCGCTTCCTCATGAACAATTACACGGAGGGCGACCAAGTCTACATCTTCGGATTCAGCCGAGGCGCCTACACGGCGCGCGTCGTGAGTGCGATGCTGCATATCTATGGCCTCGCGATGCGAGGCAACGACCCGCTCGTTCCCTATGCCGTTGAAATGCTCTGGGCACTGGCCAAGGCCAAGGAGGGTGCCCCCTATGAAGAATGCAAACAGCTTGCGCGGGACTTCAAGCGAACGATCTCCAGTCGGGAGTGCAAGACGCATTTTCTGGGCGTATGGGACACCGTAAATTCTGTGGGCTGGATCGGGAGCCCGCTAACCATTCCTTTCGGGCGGGACAATCCCGATGTTGCGATCGTGCGGCACGCGAAGGCGCTGGACGAGCGGCGAGGCTTCTTCCGCGTCAACTGGTTCAAGGAAGACGATACACGCGATATCCAGGAAGTTTGGTTCCCGGGCACGCACTGCGATGTCGGGGGCGGCTGGCCCGAGGCCGAAAGTGGCATGTCCAAATATCCGCTCGCCTGGATGGCCGCTGAGGCCATCAGGGCAGGCCTTCTGGTCGACCAGGCCCGACTGGATGAAGTGCTCGGTCGTTCACCCGGAACCTATGCACCAGCGACGCCCACCGCCGACATGCATCTTTGGATGGGCGTCCGGTGGGCCTTGGCGGAGTTCGTGCCCAAGAAGCATTGGAATTTTAAGAAGCAAAGCTGGGAGTGGCGCGCCAACCTGTTTCGGCGCCGGTCGCTGCCGGTCGCGCCCGTGGTCCACGATGTGGCATGGCAAATTCCCGATTATGCGGTGCCCAAGGGGGCGGTTAAACTATCTGACGCCTTTCCGTGAAGTCCGGATTCACCTGTCTGCCATATTGGATCTTCGCGGATGGCTACCTTGAGTAATCCCAATTACGACGGTCGACCCTGCCTCCCATCTGCACGCTGTCGAGCGGCATAGCTGAGTTACGATGGCGACTCTATTTGGGAATTTCGCGCATGCAGGCATCGCCGACATCGTAGACCTTCGCAGGATCAATTCGACTTCCCGAAAGCTACAGTCCATTGGTCACTGAATGGCGCTCTCGGATCGGCAAAATCGGGCCGGAAGCAGACCGGCAGGTGCCGGGCAGCCCACACCACAGCGGCAAGCTGCCATTCCTAACCGGATCAACTTGCTTTCAGCTGTCACCGCGGACTGGCCGAAAGCTCTGAAGTCAAAAGCCCGCCGAGCAAGCATACCGCATAACAAACGAATCTTCAGCTCTAAGGCGCTTCACCGATTGTGATGGCTGGTACGAACCCGCCGAGGGCGTGATTATGGTCCCATACAGCCAGAGGCAGATCGGCTTTGGGCATCCATACCCGTCCCGTCTCGACCGCCGTAGCGACCGGCATCGCGGGGAACACGTTTATCGTGCCAACGCGATGAACCGCCTTGATGCGATCGAACAGCTTCCGCATTTCACGCCGAAACTGTTCCAGATTTTCGCGTCTCTTCAAAACGTCGTTGTGCGGTGAAGGAGTTGTCACCGACCAGATCGAGGCATCCTGCCCGAGTACGCTTTGGATCCTTTCGTCGCCCACCGTCGCTGAAAGAGCGATCTTTAGCGCGATCGGCCCGTCGAACCGGACCGGCTCTGTCACGAGGATCGGCATCGCCTCGCCTGAATCCGGCCACCGCCAGGTCTCCTCTGGTTCCCGGTGGCGCTGGAAAACCTCTGCGGGCGTAATGTCCCCGATCAGGGCCCCGAGCTTCATGAGAAGTGGTTGTGGAGCCAACGCGAATACTGACAGATGATGGAGTTCGCCCGCTCGGATACGTTCGCGGACCCGAGACTCGAACAAGCGTTCGAGATTTGTGGTTTCGGTTTCCCAGTAAGCGTGTTCGTCATCGGTCCTAGCACTGCCATACATTGATAGGTCAATGGTGTTGCGCCCTTCCACCGGATAGCGATCCGGTACCATCGCCTGCGCAACATCCTGATAAGGCATCGACGCGAGGTGTGCGCCTACGTTGGCGGCATATCGAAGTACGTGGCTGGCACGGTCTGGAGCGATCGACGCTTGAGTTGCGATGCGCTCCTCGTGCGATCGCTTGATCGATTGGAGGGTCTCAACGGAAAAGTCATCTTTCCGGTCGACGTCGATCATTTTGTGGTGCGGATAACATGCCAGCATCAGGTTTGACGGGTCATCCGCCAGTTTGGGGCTAAGCACTTTATCACCTCGGGGCCCGCCCTCGACCTCAGCCACGATGTGTGCCACGAACCCGAAGTTCCCATCTTCCAGACCGGCCAGGAAGTCTCCGACCAACTCCTTGTTGCAGAAATAGCATCGGCCGGCGCCACGCGCCCAGATCACGCAGCGTGTGACAGGCCTGACGCTGGTCGCGCGGCCTGATCGCCTATTCTTGCTTTTCGGCTTGCTCGATACCGAGCCTTTCACCTCCGCGGCCCCCTTCTTGGAATGCGGTCACCATTCTCACCCGGATGGGTACCGCCACCCTTCCACTCGTTCGACCAGAGCCATTCCTCGAAAAAGAACAGCCACAAGCCGGTCCACGGCACGATCGTCTGGTCGATCCGGTCCTTCCGGCTCCACTCGAAGGCCCCAGGCAGATACAGGCAAAGCCTCGGAGGATTGTCCGAATAGACATGCGGCAGCCGACGACCATCGGCAAGGAGGTGCAAGTCCGGCGCGTCGACGAAGACCTCGGGTGTGCCCGATTGACCGAATTCGATCCGTGCGTCGTATATACGTCCGAGGGGCGAGGGGCAGGCTTCAAACCGCCATGTCAGGTGCTCGTGTCTTAAACTGCCCCAGCCTGGGCAGACTGGACTCGACCGAAGCGACAGAAACTGCTGCGCGACGGTGAGCTGGCGGCGCATTACCTCACCTTCCGAAAAAGGTGTTGCGCGCCACCGCAGCGGTCGGCGTCGTGACGCACGCAGCCGTGGCGGCACCGACAAGACCACCGACGCCGTAACGAAGCGATCCGGCATTCCGGGCATCCGACACGGCCTGCTCGACCTTGCCAACCGCCGCCGTCCCGGCACCAGGGCCGAATGCATCGTTGATACTTTTGGCCATACGGTCGAGCCCCTCAATCGAGCGCAAATTATCGAGATCGGCGACCAGCTGTGCGTGCCACATGAAGAACGACTTCGCGCGATCGGGGTAGGCATTCCACTTTTCGGCGAAGTTCTCGTTCGCGGTCGTCTCGTTCCAGATATACCATCGGTCGCTGACCAGGCTGATGAAGTCGGTCATGTGTCCGATCACCGCTACGAGCAGGTCAAGCTCATCGTCGTAAACACGCTGCTTCACGCACCATTCGTAGCTCCGCGAGAGCAGAGTGGTGACGATCACCGAGATCGGGGCGCACTCCCCCGGCCGTTCGGCGAAGTAAATATCGCGATGCCGCTTCGAGATCTGCACCGAACGGCGAAGCAGTCCTTTGAAGCCGTGATGTTCAGGATAGGGCTCGACCGTCGCGCGCGCCCTGTCGTCAAAATTCTTTATGGTCTTCCGCAGTGCAAATGTCGGCTGCATAGCCGCCCTGCGTTCGAACAGTGCCTTGTAGCCCTTGGGATTGCTTGGCTTCCAGTCGTGCAGCTCTTTGTCCGGGACAAGCTCGCCGCCGTTTGGGCAGCTGGGGTTGGGCACGGATGGTGTAATGTCGAGATGAAATTCGTTCGCGTAATCGATGCGCCAGCACCTGCACATCTCTTCTAACAGCCGCTCGTATGTGCCGTGCTCCTTCAGCCGGTCACCGATGAGTTTCTTGACGAACGCTGGCGGATAATGCCGCGCAACGTCCTCAAGCTTGGCGATCAGATCGACGTCGTGTTCGGCATGACCATAAGGCCGAACGGTCGTCCCGATCGCAGCTGAACCCTGGACATAGATGAGGATCCCTGCGAGCGCCGGATGCGAGGATTCGGAGAGCCATCGGCCAACGCCCTCGTACCGGGTTCTGGCCTGCTCCTTCTGGGCCTCGGTCAACTCGAAGCGTTCGCAAACCGCCTCAAGTGCGCCAACGATAGCGCCCCTGCGAAACTGATCCTGGAATTCCAACTTCATCGCCGCCTCCGCTGCGAGCCTGCCCCGCATTTGGCAGACACACATGCTCGATAGGGGCTTCCCTTTCGAATCGCGGTGTGCGATTCGTGTGTCATTCGCACAGGCTGGCGTCGTAGGGACGTTGTGTCAAGCGTGCGATTTGCACAGGTTGTATATGGCATCTTTCGAGTCCCGATTGATTAATGCGGTAATTGCGAAACGCGAAAGGCTGGGCCTTAGCATCCGTGCACTCGCCGCCGTCGTTGGTATCAGCTTCTCTTCGTTGGCCAGGATGGAACGTGGCGAGGGGCAGCCCGACAACAATTCAAAAGTCCGACTGATCGAGTGGCTGGGCGAGGATGCAGCCGACTTGGCAGACGAGTTCGAGCGCGTGGCGCTCGTCCACTTCCGCGCGATGAAAAACGTCCAGTCGGGCACCGTGCATGCACTTCTTCGCGCCGCCTCATGCCTCAAGATGGAATTCGGTCAGAACGATGGGGCTGCGGAAGCGACGCAGACTGCGCCGGAACACGAGCCCTATCCCGAACTTTCTAAGGACCAACTCGAGGCTATCGCCGCCAAATTCCGTGAAGATCTCGGCATTGGTCCCCAGGACAGGCTGGAGTCACTCAAGCTCGAAGTCGAGAGCGTGCGAGTAATCCGGCTGACAAAGTCCGACTGCATTGACCAGCGGACCATGAGCCGACTCCGCGATGAGGCCTGCTCGGAGTGGTCGGCCATGAGCGTCCCTCTCGACAGGCAGATGGAGAGCTGGGCCGTCCTACTGAACGATTGCCACACGCAGGAGCGTCAGCGCGTCACTCTGCTTGAGGAATATTGGCACATTCTGATGGGCCATAAGCTGACGAAGGTAGCGCGCATCGCTGATGCATACGGTCGCACCTACGACAATGCTGAGGAGCACGACGCATATTATCTGGCATCGGCGTCGTTGCTGCCTAAGAAGGCGGTCCAAGAGGCGGTCGCGAAGGGCGTGCCGGCAGCGAAAGTCGCGAAGCGGTTCGGCACCTCGCCTGAACTGGTGGAATACCGGATCAAGCGGCTCGGCCTGTGGCGCGAACACGTAGGTAAGAAGGTTGCGCTCGCGGAGAATTGAGCTGCTACCCGCGGAAATGAGTGTGCGAAGCTACATGCCGGTCATTTTGATAGTTCGCGGCGCCTTAGAGCTTGCCAATGCGGATTGTCCGGCGTGGCGACCATTCCAATCAATTTTTGCAAAGCCCGCTATCGGGAGCGTCCATTCTCAGACTGAATGACCGCATTTCAGGCGCTGAACTCGGATAGTTGTCATGCCGGCGCGCTATCTGGAAAGTCTGCTTTCCCCAAATGCCTTCCCGTAAGCTGCCTGACCGGATCGTCCGACGTAGCGATCATTTCTACTCGGATGGATTTCGATCCTCGGCGACCTCTTGACCAACCCTCCGTCCGCTGGCGAGCCTTCGTCCCAACGCTTCAATGAAAGCATCGTAGCGATCTCCACCCAAGCTGCGTAGCACCGCGCGTTCGCTTTCCGGCGGCGGCGGAGTAGATGTCAGCCAGAAGCGAACGAATAGCGCGATCATCTCGACGCTGATGCCAAGATCGCGTTCGAGCCGCGCCACCTTACGGTCAAGTCGGTCTATACGCTTTGTCACTGCCGCCTCACGCCGCTCGTCGCCATCAGGTGACAGGAAGGAGGCTATAGCTGCCTCGGCAATCAGCGAACGCGATTGCCCGCGCCGGCCGGCATAGGCAGCCAGCGCCTGCATGAGCTCCGGGTCGAGATAGACCGACAGACGCGCCTTAGCCGTCACAGTTCGATACCGTCATCGGGATCGAGAGATGCCTGACGCGCCACGATCCGCACTTGGCGCCGCAAGGCGGCTTGGCTTGTGGCATCACCGTCGGGTTCGCGATCATCCGGTTCGAACTCATTGGCTGGCGCGGATTTGGGAGCCGGTGCGATATCGACATGACGTTCCATATCGGGCTGTCGGCGCAACCCAGCATTTTCGGCCTCGTCATCCTCGCCCGATCCTTCGTCAGACTTGTCTACCGGTGACGGTTCAAACGTCGGCGGCGCAACGATTGGACGCCGGCCGCTCCAATCGTCGGGACGCGTCTTGCGTGCTCCGCCTTCCATATCCGGCGGTGAAATAACTCGTTCGGCGAACCGCCGGTCCTTGTAGTAGCGGACCTTCTTCGCCCGAATTGGCGGGATACCGGCGATCATGATGATCTCATCGTCAGGTGGAAGCTGCATCACCTCGCCCGGCGTCAGGAGTTGCCGGGCGGTTTCCGAGCGCGAAACCATCAGGTGCCCTAACCAGGGGGACAGGCGATGGCCGGCATAGTTCTTCATCGCCCGCATTTCGGTAGCTGTGCCCAGTGCATCCGAAATGCGCTTGGCGGTACGTTCATCATTGGTGGCGAACGACACCCGCACATGACAGTTGTCGAGGATCGCGTTGTTCGGTCCATACGCCTTCTCGATCTGGTTGAGGCTTTGGGCAATCAGAAAGCTCTGGATGCCATAGCCTGCCATGAAGGCCAGCGCGCTCTCGAAGAAATCTAGCCGCCCGAGTGCCGGAAACTCGTCGAGCATTAGGAGCAAGCGGTGGCGCGACTGTCGGGCCTGCAAATCCTCGGTCAATCGCCGTCCTATCTGGTTGAGGATCAGGCGGATGAGCGGCTTGGTGCGCGAGATGTCGCTGGGCGGCACGACCAGATACAGTGTCGTCGGTCGCTCACTCTCGACCAGATCCGCGATGCGCCATTCGCAGCTGCGTGTCACCTGTGCGACCACGGGATCGCGATAGAGACCCAGGAAAGACATGGCCGTGCTGAGCACACCCGATCGTTCGTTCGCCGATTTGTTCAACAGCTCGCGCGCGGCGCTGGCGACGACGGCATGGACACCTGCCTTACCCAGATGCGGCGTAGTCATCATCGCGCGTAACGTCGATTCGATGGGCTGCCGCGGGTCCGACAGGAAGGCGGCAACGCCGGCCAGCGTCTTGTCTTCGCCAGCATAGAGAACATGTAGAATTGCGCCGACCAGCAGTGCATGACTGGTCTTCTCCCAATGGTTGCGCTTTTCAAGGCTGCCTTCTGGATCGACCAGAACGTCGGCGACATTCTGCACGTCGCGCACTTCCCAGGCACCCTTGCGAATTTCGAGCAGCGGATTGTAAGCTGCCGATGCAGCATTGGTCGGATCGAACAGCAATACGCGGCCGTGACGCGCGCGGAAGCCCGCCGTGAGCTGCCAGTTCTCTCCCTTGATATCGTGAACGATCGCGGAGCCAGGCCATGTAAGCAGCGATGGCACAACCAGACCGACGCCTTTGCCGCTGCGGGTCGGAGCGAAGCACAGCACATGCTCGGGTCCGTTATGGCGAAGATAGGTCGGTCCGAGACGGCCAAGAACGACACCCTCGTCACGCAACAGCCTGGCGGTCCGAGCTTCTCCCATGGTCGCCCAGCGTGCGGACCCATAGGTCTCAGCGTTTCGCGTTTCCCGAGCGCGCCAGACCGACATACCAATGGCGACGATGACAGCTGTGAATCCGCCCGACACGGCGATGTAAGCTCCTGTCCTGAATATCTCCGGGGCATAAGCGTCGAATGCAAACCACCACCAGAAAAAGGCCGGCGGTGGATAGACAGGCCGACCGAACGCCACGAACCAGGGCGATCCTAGTTCCGGCTGATAGGCCAGCGCCGCCGCCGTCCATTGGGTCGCGCTCCAGATCGAAACGAGCACGATCTGGAACACGGCGATGATCTGGCCCCATAGAATTCTGGTCGCGGACATTAGACCTCCTTCTCAAAAGGAGGAGGTCAGTAAGCTACGGATGCAAGCAGCGATCGTGTCCAGCGCAGCCTGGCGAAGAAAGACAGGGAATGGAGTGTTCGCTTATTTCGCGTGGTCGCAGAATATCGGCTTCCGCGCCCCAGTATCGGACGTTCAACAGCGATCTTGTCGTGCCTAGAAGCGGACATTCTGCTTATGAGCGGAGCAGGGCCATTTCTGCCGTTCCGTTGCGACGTGTCGAACGTCAGCTATTGTCAGAAGCCGATGTACAACGTTCGCCCAGCCGACATCGGACTTGCCAAGACCGTGGTCAGGCGCGCTCCAACGCCACTGCCCAATTTGCAGATTGATGCTCAAAACGGTCGACAATCATTTTCTCAGCTGCCGCTCCCCATCGCTTGACTAGCGGCGCAACCACTCGTCGCGGATCTTGTCGATCGCAAGATCCTTCCACTGCTGCTGCCAGAGAGCCCAGTAGGGGATATCAGTCGATGCTGGAGCCACCGTGCAGACCTCGATTTGGACCACGGATGGCAGGGCGATCGATTCTCCGACCAGCAGCGCCTCGCCCTGCTTGAAAGCTGGCATCTTGTCGATGAGCGTTCCCAGCGAGTCCGGCAGCAACTTGCGGACATAGCCTTGGTCGACCGGATTGGTCAGGCGCATGGCGATAAAATTATTGCACTGTGAAAAGATCGTCTCGGAGATCTCCGAGGGCCGCTGACTCGCGAGGAGCAAGGTAACGCCATATTTGCGCCCCTCCTTGGCGATGCGCTCGATCGACATCTTCGACGCCCGGAACTTCGACAGTTCGCTGTTCGGCACATATTTGTGCGCCTCCTCGTAGACGAGAAGAATGGGCGCATCGTTGTTGATCTTTTCCTGCGGATCGGCGGCGCAGCGCAGGCGTTTGTAGAAGTAGCCATGCTCGAAGATCAGCCGCGAGATCAGCGAAACCGTGATGCTCAAAACCTCGAACGGGACGCCGCTCAGATCGATGACGGTGACGTTGTGCTGCTTGCCCGTGCTGTAGCCGAGAATGGATCGGAGCGTCTCCTCGAAAGAGATCGACTTGGATTTCTCGCCAAGGAAGAAGTCGAGGCGCCGGTCGTTAATCTTGGTCTCGAGACGATTCACAAAGTTGGTCAGCCGCCCATAGAGGCTGCCCTGCGTGAGCTTCGGCTGCCCGGCCTTCTCCTTGTTGCTCGCAGCATACACCTCGCCGCTGTCGACCATCTCGGTGTTGCGAAAGTTGGCGTGGGCCAGAACATCGCGAATGTCGAACGGGAGCGGGGTGTCCAGATGGATCAGGTTCTTGTCGTCATCTCCTCCCGTGAAGTGCGCCTTACGGCTCTGGATCACGGCATCCTTGAATACGTTACGCTGATTGTGATCATTCGCGTCGGTGTCGAGGAAGAACTCCTCCAATTCCTCACCGCTCAGCATCCAGTAGGGAAGAACCAGGCTGGCGCTGTCGATGAAATTCGCCTCCGGAAAGGCCGCTCGATATTCTGAATGGATATCGAAAATGACCACGTGCGAGTTGTTCAGCGCATAGTCGCCCTTCGCACTGATCGCCTTCTGGACGATCTTTGCGACAGTGTGGGACTTACCGGAGCCCGTGGAACCGACCACCGCGATATGCTTGTTGAAGAATTTGTTCCCGTCGACGGGA
>SBHJ01000068.1 GCA_006226465.1 Alphaproteobacteria bacterium
CGCGCTTGCGGATCGAGCCGCACGAGATCGCCCGATCCGCGCGCGGCAAGGATGTGTCCCTCAAGCGCGGTCCAATTGGGCCCGGCGACCGGATCTACGCTCTCCAGCGTGACATCCCATCCCGCGACATGCTCGGTCTCGCCGGGCGCCACGGCAGCCAAGCGCTCGCTGGTAAAGGCGCTTTCGCTCGCCATGCCGAACAGCGCCACAGCGATACCTAGATGCGCCACGACCATGCCCCAGGTCGCGATCGGCACGCGCAGCAGCTTGCGCCCCTTGAGTGGCAGAACGCTTGCCACCGCCAGGCCCGCTGCGATGGCCAGCCCCAAGAGCGGCAAGACCCCGACATCTTCGACCAAGCCGACAAGGACAGCGACCGTGACTATGAGCGCAATGGCGATCGCTACCGGTGAGCTGATCCGCTGCCAATTGTCGCCACGCCAGCGCAGCAGCGGCCCTACCAGCATGACGAGGAGCATCGGCATCACGAACATCGCTCCGACCGGGTTGAAATAGGGTGGTCCGACCGAGACGCGCACACCGAAGGCTTCGGTCAACAGGGGATAAAGCGTACCGAACAGCACGATTCCCAGTGTCGCGGAAAGCAGGACATTGTTGACCACGAGCGCCCCCTCGCGGCTCAACACCTTGAAACGCTGCCCTTCTGAAATGCTCCCAGCTCGCAAGGCGAATATCAACAGCGCACCGCCAATATAGAGCGCCAACAGCCCAAGGATGAATGTTCCACGCTCCGGATCGACCGCAAAGGCATGAACGCTGGTGAGAATGCCAGACCGGACGAGGAAGGTTCCGACCATGCTCATCGAAAAGGCGATCACGCCCAGCATGATCGTCCAAGTGCGCAGTGCGTCACGCGCGGCCAGGACGCTGGCCGAATGGAGCAAGGCAGTCGCTGCGAGCCAGGGCATCAGCGAGGCATTCTCCACCGGGTCCCAGAACCACCAGCCGCCCCAGCCCAGCTCGTAATAGGCCCAGTATGATCCGGCCGTGATTCCCACGGTCAGGAACACCCACGCACCCAGAATCCAGGGGCGCATCACTCGCGCGAATTCGGGCGTGACCTGCCGGGTCAAAAGTGCGCCAACCGCAAAGCTAAAGGCGACCGAAAGACCGACATAGCCAAAGTAAAGCGTGGGCGGGTGGAACGCCAGGCCGATATCCTGCAACAGCGGATTAAGGCCCAGTCCCTCGGCCGCGGGCACCGGCAGTCGCTCGAACGGATTCGACGCGAACAGCAGGAAGGCGTAAAACCCCAATGCCACGAAACCCTGCGCCGCCAGTGTTGCCTGCATTGTCCGTTCCGGCAAGCGGCGTTCGAGGAAGGCGATCAGCCCGCCTGCCAGCGACATCACCGTGACCCACAGCAGCATCGAACCTTCGTGATTACCCCAGGCCCCGGCTATCTTGAAAATCAGCGGCTTCATTGAGTGCGAATTTTCCGCCACCAGCTTCACCGAAAGATCGGTGACCGCGAAAGCCCAGATCAGCATCGAGAAGGCAAAGGCGGCAAGCAGGCCCTGCATAATTGCGGCAGGACGAACCAATATGGCCAACTCGCCATCCGCATTTCGTTGGGCCAGCGCCCCGCCGACCAGCTGCAATGCAGCAAGCGCCGTTGCCAGCCACAATGCCGTAAGGCCGAGTTCTGCAATCATTCGAGCCCGACCGTGGTCTCTTCGGCCATCTTGGCGGCCTGGTGCTCGTCCATCTCCTGCAGTTCGCGCGGGACATAGTTTTCATCGTGCTTGGCGAGCAGGCTCTCCGCCACGAAAGTACCGTCCGCTCCAAGGCTGCCCTCAGCGACCACGCCGGATCCTTCGACAAACAAATCGGGTGTAATGCCCGAATAGCGCACTGGCACCCGCGCACCCTTGTCATCCCCAACAACGAATGAAATCGTCACGCCGTCTGCCAGGGTCCGAAGCGAGCCGGTCTCGACCATCCCCCCCAATCGCACCGCTTGCCCCGGTTGCGGTGGGTCCGCGACCATCTGGCTCGGCAGGTAGAAATAGCTCGCCTGGTTGCGCAGCGCCCACGCCGCCATCAAGGCGGCCCCCACCAGCGCGACCAGCGCCAGCGCGACCAGCACAAGCCGCTGGTGTTTGGGCTTGATCAAGCTCATCTGCGCTTCACCTCGTCTCGACGAGCCTCGGCGCGTTTCATCGAAATCCAGCTCCATGCAACCATGGCCAGGGTGCCCCCCACTCCCACGGAATAGGCGGCAACCACGAAATACCACTGGTTTAGACCTTCGGACATCAATGTGCCTCCATGGCCCGCCGACGCAGCCGTGCTTCGGCCTGGTAGTCGGCAATGAGTGCGCGCATTCTTGCCAGGACTACTCCACCGAACAGCAAGGAAAAGCCCAGGGTTCCGACCAGCAACGGCACAAGGAATTCAGCATCAATCGCACTCTTGCCCATGGTAATCGAAGGCGGCTGGTGGAGCGAATTCCACCACACGACTGAACGGTTGATGATCGGGATGTTAACTGCCCCCACCAATCCAAAAATCGCCGGTATGCGACTGGAAGCCCCGTCCCTCGCGGCAGCTTGCGCAAGCGCGATATAGCCGGCGTAGAGAAACAGCAGTACCAGCATGCTGGTCAGGCGCCCGTCCCATACCCACCATGCGCCCCAGGTGGGACGGCCCCAGATGGAACCCGTGGCTAAGCCGGTGGCTGTGAACACCATGCCCGGCAGCGCTGAGGCCCGCGCGGCAATCGCGGCGAGCGGATGGCGCCAGACAAGGAAGGCGAGGCTCGACAAGGCGATAGCGGTCCAGCCACCCATACCCAACCAGACCGATGGCACATGGACGTAAAGGATGCGGACCGTTTCACCCATCAGACGATCGGGCGGAACCTCGAACAGCCCCCAATAGAGCGCGCCTGCCGCAAGCAGAGCGCCGCTGGCCAGCAGCAGCGGCGTCAGCCAACTGGCAAGCGACAGGAAACGAGTGGGGTTAGCGTAGCCGTGCATGGGTATTCTTGGCCCTCGCTATTGCAGCGCTGGGCGCCCCCGGCAAGACCAATCGGTGTGCGATCAGCGTCCGATCAGTTTTTGCGCCATGCGATCCGCGACGACGTCCGAAGAAATTCCGCTGGAATCTGATTCCTGCCATATCTGCTCGAGCCGCTCGGGGATCTGCGCGATCCGCTTGCGCACCTCGTTGATATCGCATGCCTCATTCTGCTGGCGGCTCAGATATTCCATCGCCACGCTGATGATCCCGCCTGCGTTGATGACATAGTCAGGCGCATAGAGGATGCCGCGCTCAGCCAAAGCCTGGCCGTGATTTTCCCGTGCCAGTTGATTGTTTGCGCCGCCCGCAACAACCTGGCAGTCCAATCGGGCGATGCCTTCGTCGTCGAGGATCGCGCCCAATGCATTGGGGCTGAACACATCGCAGGTAACCCCCATGATCGCGTCACAATGTACCGCCTCGGCATCAAGCTCTGCTGCAAGTGCCTTCGCGCGAGTCTCGTTGATGTCAGCCAGGGTGAGCTTTGCACCGTCCTTCGCAAGCAGGCGCGCAACGCCCCCGCCCACGCTGCCGGTTCCCTGGATCGCTATATGGACCCCGGCGACACTATCTTTGCCCAGCTTGTGGCGGACTGCCGCCTTGATGCCGTGATAGATACCCATCGCGGTGAATGGCCCGGGGTCGCCACCAGCAGCCCCCTCTCCCTCAACAGGCAGGCCTGAAACATGTGCAGTTCGCCGGGAAATCGCGACCATGTCCGCCTCGCTCATCCCGACATCTTCAGCAGTAACGTAACGTCCACCCAAGGCCTCGATAGCGTCACCAAATGCTGCAAGCATTTCAGGGGTCTTGGTGCTCTGATTATCGGCAAGAACAACTGCCTTGCCACCGCCCATCGGCAAGCCGGCCATGGCGTTCTTGTAGCTCATCCCGCGGCTCAGACGCAGTGCATCGCGCATGGCACCTGCCGGATCCCGATAATGCCAGAAGCGCGTCCCGCCTGCGCCTGGACCAAGATGGCTAGAATGTATGGCAATTATGGCAGTCAAACCACTTGATGGTTCGCGCACGAACTGCACCATTTCGTGGTCGTCATAATCCGGTTCAGTCCAAAATGCCGTCATCGCACACGCCCTTGTCCTAGGCACGGTCCAACCTGGAAATGGGAGGGGAGATGGGGCGATCGACGGGATCCGAACCCGCGACCTCCGGTACCACAAACCGGCGCTCTAACCAACTGAGCTACGATCGCCACATGCCCCGGC
>SBHJ01000298.1 GCA_006226465.1 Alphaproteobacteria bacterium
CCGTTCGTGTGAAATTAATTTTTCCACCGCTAACGGGTCCTTCGACGAAACCGACTTGTGCGGGTTTGGCGCCAGCCTTATAGGCCCGGCCAACCAGTCGGCAGGGCCAAGAGCGAAATTGCTCCGCGTCCTGATCATCCGCCAAACAGGCGAGCAAATCTGGGTTGAGAGGACTAAATGGCCACCGTGTCCGCCGATGAAATAGACATTCTCGAAAAAGCCAAACGCATGCTCGCGCCGGACTATGTGCCGAGCGAGGACGAGCCCTACATGAATGATAAGCAGCAGAATTATTTTCGATCGCTGCTGTCCGAATGGAAACGCTCGATCCACAGTGCTGCGGATCAGACATTGCAATCGCTCCAGGATGGTCCGATCCGCGAACCTGATCTCAACGATCGTGCATCAAGCGAAACCGATTGGGGGATCGAATTGCGCACTCGTGACCGCCAGCGCAAGCTGATCTCAAAGATCGACGCCGCTCTGCGCCGGATCGACGAAGGCGAGTACGGCTTTTGTGAGGTCACGGGCGATCCGATCGGATTGCGGCGTTTGATCGCGCGGCCGGTGGCGACGATGACGGTCGAAGCGCAGGAAGCGCATGAGAGGCGCGAAAAGATATCGCGCGATGATTGATTGCGCCGCAGGCGGCGATTGTCCGCGCCCTAGACGCGGTTAATTGTTCCTTAGTTTCTCTCAGTTAAGCGCAGCATAGGGCGGTCTGGAAACTGGCCGTTTGGTGGTTAACGCATGACCCGGGGGAACTGGGAAACGATGTCTGTCGTCGAAACACGCAGCAGTTCGCGCGAAAGCCTGTTCATGTTCGCCGACGTGCAACTCGGACAGCGGGCTCACCGCTATCGCGTACGCGTACGCAATCTCTCATCGAACGGCATGATGGGCGCGGGCAATTTGCGGGTGGAGCGTGGGGCGCAGCTAACCGTATTCCTCGAAGGCGAAGAGCCGATCGAAGGTCATGTCGCCTGGGTCCAGGGGGATCGTTTCGGAATCGCTTTCTCCGAGGAAATCGATTTCACCGAAGTCAAGCAACACAATACGCACAGAACCGGTAGCGGCTCGATGGAAAGCGCGATTGTTCCGCGCCGGAGTTCCGTCTCGGCTCCAGACAAACTTCGCCCGATCTGACGAAACTGCCCGACCAATTCAAAAAGTGCCCTAATCGCCGCTGACCGGGGCAGAACAAGCTGCTAACCAGCCAGCATGATGCGATTCTGGCTGTCGATCCTTCCTTTGGCCGCGTTGGCGGCTTGTGGACCTTCCGGTTCCGGCGGGCCGGTGGAAGTGGCAGTGATTGGCAACAGCAGCAGCCTGTTCCAGAAGGGCGTACGGCTTTCGGTGGCTGCGCAGCACCTGCGCGGTGCCACACATGAAGGACTGGTTGCGCTGGACGAGGTAGGTCAGGTCGTTCCGGCGGTGGCGGATCGCTGGATCGTGACCGATGATGGGGCGAGCTACATCTTCAAGCTGCGCGATTCCAAGTGGCCTGATGGCGAGCCGATCACCTCGCGTGATGTGCAACGCTTGTTGCGCGACAATATCCGACGGTTGGATGGTACATCGCTCGGCCTGGATTTTGAAAAGGTCACCGATATCCGGGCCATGGCCGGAAGGGTTGTCGAAATACGTCTCTCCAGCAGCATGCCCGATTTCCTCCGCCTGCTGGCACAGCCTGAGATGGGCTTCACCTATGACGGCAAGGGCACTGGACCAATGGTGCTGCAGCGCGATGAGGGGAGCGATGTGGCGAATCTGACCGCTGTATCGCCTGAAACTCGCGGCATGGCAGCTCGCGAGGACTGGGAAGCCCTGGCCCGCCAGGTCGAAGTCCGGGCCATGTCCGGGGCTGGCGCCGTGAAAGCTTTCTCGTCCGGCCAGGTCGATCTGGTGCTGGGCGGACGGGTCGCCCACTTGCCGCTGGCAGAGACCGGGCCGCTTTCGCGCGGAACGATCCGGCTCGATGCGGCATTAGGGCTATTCGGGTTGATGCCGCGCCACGAGCGCGGGGTTCTCGAAAGCGCCGCGATGCGCGAGGCCTTGTCGATGTCGATTGATCGCGGTTCCATCGCCGGGTCGCTCAATATTGGTGGTTGGCAGCCGTCGACAATGATCGTGCCCATCACGATCGGCTGGTCCGCTGGACCCAGAGAAGAACGATGGGCCGAACTGTCGCTTCAGGAAAGGCGCGCCTTAGCGACACGGCGAGTGCAAGCATGGACCTTCAAGAATGTCCGGCAGGCCAGCATCCGCATCGCCATGCCCGAAGGGCCGGGCAGCGATGTGCTGTTCCGCCAATTGGCAGAGGCTTTCCAGGCCATCGGTGTCGCTACCCGAAAGGTCGGTCTGAACGAACCGGCCGATCTGGAGCTTGTCGACCGGCTGGCGCGCTATGTCGCGCCGCGCTGGTACCTCAACCAATTCAATTGTTCGATCAACTCTGGCCTGTGTTCGGAGGAAGCTGATCGATTGGTTTCGCAAGCAATCATCGCCCAGGATCCTCAAGTGGAGCAGCAATTGCTTGCAGAAGCACATCGCGCGCTGATGCGCGATGAAGTGTTCATCCCACTTGGCGCGCCGATTCGATGGTCATTGGTGCGCGGAACGATAGCCGGGTTCGAAGCGAACCCCTGGGGCCTCCATCCCTTGTTTCCGCTGTCCCAGCCCCCTAGCTAAGGGAAGAAGGAGAAGCCCATGTCCGGGCCTGAACGTCCGCAAGTCATCAGCATCAACTTGCCGACCGGCAGCGATCCGCATTCGATTCGCCAACGGGTCGAAGCGCTCGAAATGCTGCTAGAGCGCAGTTTCCGGATCCCGGGGATCAATTATCCGATTGGGCTCGATGCGGTGGTCGGCCTGGTGCCCGTGCTGGGCGATATCGTGACAACCGCAATGGGCGCCTATCTGGTGTGGGAAGGACGAAATCTCGGCATGCCCAGGTGGAAGCTGTGGCGCATGGCAGGGAATGTCGCGTTCGATACTGCGGTCGGTGCGGTTCCGGTGGTTGGCGATGCGGCGGACTTCCTGTTTCGCTCAAACACGCGCAATTTGAAGATCATCAAGAAGCATCTCGACAAGCACCATCCTTCGACCCGCGTAATCGAAGGGTGATGACCCAAGCCGATTATTCCTCCAGTTCGATGTCCCAATAGAGCCAGTCGCGCCAGGTTTCGTGCAAATAATTGGGCGGAAACAGTTTTCCGCGCTGTTGCAACTGCCAACTGGTAGGCCGGATCGGTTTCATCGGCAGGTGCATATGCGCCTGCTGTGGGGTGCGACCACCCTTCTTCATGTTGCAGGGCGCACAGGCGGTGACGATATTTTCCCACTTGGTCCTGCCGCCCATACGCCGCGGGATCACATGATCGAAGGTGAGGTGATGGGGACTGCCGCAATACTGGCACTGGAAACTGTCCCGCAGGAACAGATTGAAGCGCGTAAAGGCGGGAAATTCGCTCTGCTTCACATATTGCCGAAGCGCGATCACGCTGGGGATCTTCATGTCGAGCGAAGGTGAGTGCACCTCGCGGTCATAGCTCGCAACGATATCCACCCGGTCGAGGAATACCGCCTTGATTGCCGTCTGCCATGGCCACAGGCTCAAGGGGTAATAGGAAAGTGGGGTATAGTCGGCATTGAGGACAAGTGAGGGACAGGCCGAGAGATTGCGCGACGGATCCTCGTCCGTGCTGCGAAATTTTGCAGCTCTCTCGATCAGCTCTGCCTTGAACACGTCTGGCCCGCTCCCTGATTGACCCGAAAGAATCATTTGCTGATAAAAGCGTCAACCCCGTTACAAGCGATCTTTCCACAATCGGAATTTGACGGACTGTCCGAATCGGCCCGATTTTGAGTCAAGCATGATCACAACGCGTTTCGCCCCCAGCCCCAACGGCATGCTTCACTTGGGACATGCGTTCTCGGCGATAACCGCACATGATCTGGCCAAGTTAGGCGGTGGCCAATTTCTGCTCAGGGTCGAGGATATCGACGGCGAGCGCAGCCGCGCGGAGTTGGCCGACGCATTTCGCGCTGACCTCGCCTGGCTGGGGCTCGAATGGATGGAAGTGCCCGCCCAATCCACCCGGCTGGCGAGCTATGTGACGGCGATTGGGCGGCTCCGCGAAGAGGGCCTGCTTTATCCCTGTCAATGCACCCGCACGGAAATTGCTG
>SBHJ01000319.1 GCA_006226465.1 Alphaproteobacteria bacterium
TGACCGATGAAGAAGTGCTGGCCGAGTTCCGCAACTGCGGAGCCTTGCTGGAAGGGCATTTCAAGCTCTCCTCCGGCAGGCACAGCGCCCACTACTTGCAATGTGCCCGCGTCCTGATGAATCCGGAGCGCGCCGGGAACCTGGCCCGCGCGCTGGCACAGCGTATCCCGCGCGAGACTCGCTCGCAGATCGATGTGGTCGTCTCCCCCGCCATGGGCGGCCTGATCATCGGGCATGAAATGGGCCGCGCATTGGGCAAGGATGCCATGTTCCTCGAACGGCCCGATGGCGTATTTCACCTGCGGCGCGGATTCGCGCTCGAGCCGGGAGCCAAGGTGCTGATGGTCGAAGACGTCGTCACCACCGGCCTTTCGAGTCGCGAGGCGATCGAGGCGGTCGGGCGCGAAGGCGGCGAAGTGCTGGCCGAGGTCGCACTGGTCGATCGCTCTGCGGGCGAAGTCGATCTGGGCGTGCCCTTCTTCCCGCTGATCGACATCAATTTTCCGAGCTATGAAGAAGCGGATATTCCCGCCGAACTGGCTGCCATCCCGGTAACCAAGCCAGGGAGCCGCAAGTAAGGTGACCCAACGTCTTCGTCTTGGTGTGAATATTGATCACGTTGCGACGATTCGGAATGCGCGCGGTGGCGATCACCCAGATCCGGTGCGCGCGGCAGAAATCGTCGCAAGCGTGGGCGGCGATGGGATCACCGCCCATCTGCGCGAGGACCGCCGCCATATCCGAGACGAGGATCTCGCCCGTATCCAGGCGGCGACCAATTTGCCGCTCAATCTGGAAATGGCCGCGACCGAGGAGATGCTGGAAATCGCCTTGCGCCACAAGCCACATGCTGCCTGCATTGTTCCCGAGAAGCGTGAAGAACGCACCACCGAGGGCGGGCTAGACGCTGCTGGCCTCCACAATCAACTCGCCCCGATTGTGTCGCGCCTATCCGATGCCGGCATCCGCGTTTCGTTGTTTATCGAAGCTAGCGATCGCCAGCTCGAGGCCGCGCGGCGGCTCGGCGCGCCGGTGGTCGAATTCCACACCGGCGAATATGCCCATGCGCATCTGGATGGCGACGAAGCCCGCACCGCGCGCGAATTCCAGCGTATCGCCGACATGGCTGCGCTGGCCGCCGACATGGGAATCGAGCCCCATGCCGGACACGGACTCACCTATGAGAATGTCCAGCCGATCGCCGCGATCCCGCATATCGCCGAGCTCAATATCGGACATTACCTTATCGGCGAGGCAATCTTTGTCGGGCTGGAGAATGCCGTGCGCCGGATGCGCCAACTGATGGATGATGCGCGTCCTTCACCAGGCTCAGGATTGGTCGAATGATTATCGGGATGGGTTCTGACCTGTGCAACATCGAGCGAATCCAGAATTCGCTCGACCGCTTTGGTGAGCGGTTCGAGAATCGCGTTTTCACCGAAATCGAACAGGCCAAGGCGCGCCGTCGCCCCTTCACCATCGCCGGCACCTATGCCAAGCGCTTCGCCGCCAAGGAAGCATTCAGCAAGGCGGTGGGCACCGGCTTTCGCCGCGGTGTGTTCATGAGGGATATCGGCGTGGTCAACGCCCCATCCGGCGCCCCCACGCTGGCACTGGTAGGCGGTGCAGCATTGCGGCTTGCGGAATTGGTGCCGCACGGCCATGAGGCCGTCATTCACCTTACCCTAACCGACGATCATCCATGGGCGCAGGCCTTCGTCGTGATCGAAGCACGCCTCCTATGAACATTTTGACCGGCACCGAGACAGTGACAGACACACAAGACAAGGCCAGCGACGACAAGGTTGATTGGTTCGCCGAATTTCGCGGGCTGGCAGTGATGCTGCTGGCGGTGCTCGCCTTCCATAGCCTGGTGGCGAAACCGTTTTACATTCCATCGACCTCGATGATGCCAAATCTCTATGTCGGGGATCGGCTGGTGGTGAGCAAGTATCCCTATGGCTGGAGCTGGGCATCGGTCAGCTTCCACCTGCTGCCACGCGGGACATGGCGCATCTGGGCTGACACTCCTGAATATGGCGACATCGTCATTCCGACCCATCCGACCCGCGATGAAGACTATATCAAGCGTGTGATCGGCAGGCCCGGTGACACGGTGGAAGTGCGCGGCGGCCAGATCATCCTCAACGGCAAGCCTGTGCCCCAGGAAGTTGTACCGCCGGTAAAAATCCCGGTCGAAGACCAGCTGATGTGCAATGGCAGCCCCTGCCTGATGGCTTTCGAGCCCTATCGCGTTCGCGAAGCCAATGGCGCGCAATTTTACGAACCGCCGACCTATCGCGAGACTTTGCCCAATGGCGCGACCTATTCGGTAATCAGCGAAGACCACGATGGCGGGTTTGACGATTTCGGGCCGATCTCGGTTCCGGCAGGTCACGTCTTCGTAATGGGCGACAATCGCGATCATTCCGCCGATAGTCGCGCGCGCGTGGACCAAAAGGGTCTGGGCGGACCCGTCCCGCTCGAAAACATCGGCGGGCGCGCCGAATTCATCACCTTCTCGCTCGACGGATCGACTTCGCTCAACCCGATCAGCTGGTTTGAAAGCTTGCGCCCGGAACGGGCTTGGACCACTCTGCGCCCCGCAAAGGCCGAAGGGGACGCCAAGGATGAGCGAGACTAAAGGCGGTCAAGGCGAGGCGGTAGGGCCCAGCCCGACCCGCATCAAGGATGCACAACTGCGGTTCGAAGCCGCGCGGGCAGCAATATGGGCCGGCGTGATCGGCTTGGTCCTGCTCGCGATCTTCCTTGCTCAGTCGCTGCTCGTCATATTCGGCGCAATGGTTTTCGCTGCCATGGTCGACGGTGGTGCGCGGCTTCTCTCACGCGCACTCAAGGTCGGGCGGATCTGGTGCGTCGCCATCGTGCTGGTCGCAACCACGGCGTTCCTGATGTGGGCAGCTTATTTCGCCGGCGCGACCCTCTCGCGCGAAGCGGCAGAATTCCCACGCATCATCGAGGAGCAGCTTGCCCTGCTGTTCGAATGGCTGCGCGCGCAAGGCTTCGAGATCCGGGTGAACGACCTCCAGGGGCTGGCCGGTTCGCTCACTAGCGGGGTCGGCACGGTGACCAAGGCGATCGGCGGCATCCTGGGCGGGATTGCAACATTGATAATGATTGTGATCATCGGGATCTACCTGGCGATCGATCCTAACCTTTACGAACGCGGGGTCGCCTGGGTGATCCCTGAAGTCCGGCGCGAGGCATTCTACGATACGATCAACTACCAGGCCTTCACGCTGCGCCGCCTGCTCGCCGGGCGGCTGGCGGGCATGGTGATCGAAGGCATTTTTACCTGGGCGCTGCTCGCATTCTATGGCGTTCCTATGGCCGCCTTGCTTGGACTGCTCACCGGCCTGCTGGCTTTCATTCCCAATATCGGTGCGCTGGTTTCAGGCGCACTGATGGTGCTGGTCGGATTCTCGGGCGGCACGGAAATGGGGCTCTACACCGTGTTCGTCTATGTGCTCGTCCAGCATTTCGATGGTTATGTGCTGGTTCCACTGATCGCCAAGAAGACGGTCGATCTGGCCCCGGCCCTGGTGCTTTCGGCGCAGCTGATCTTCGGTGTGCTGTTCGGTATCTTGGGGTTGGCATTGGCCGATCCGTTGCTCGCGATGATCAAGGTCGGGCTGGAGCGGCGCTCGGCGCGGATCGAGGCACAAGATGCGACCTCCGCCGCCTTGGAAACGGGCGCCATGCATGTCGATAACTGACAGCGCGGCAGAATTCGGCGCAGCAATGCCCGATGGCGGCGCCCTGTTGGGCCTCGACCTTGGCACCAAGACCATCGGGATCGCCACGTGCGATGCGGGATGGCGTTTCGCCACGGCGGGCAAGACCCTGTCGCGCGGCAAATGGGGGCGAGACCGCGAAGCCTTGGCCAAGATGGTGACCGAACGTACGATCAAGGGCATCGTTATTGGCCTGCCGCGGAATATGGATGGCAGCGAAGGACCGCGCGCGCAGGCCAGCCGCGCCTATGCCCGCAATCTGGCCGATGCCTTCAACCTGCCGGTGCTGCTGTGGGATGAGCGCTGGTCAACCCAGAGCGCCGAGGCCGCGATGATCAGCCAGGATATGAGCCGCGCGAAGCGCGCCGAGCGAATCGACAGCCACGCCGCGGCCGTAATCCTGCA